>NZ_JBEXYF010000005.1:0-271291 GCF_040630775.1 Nocardia sp. NPDC005745 | reverse complement strand
ACATCCTCGCCCCCCTCTACATCCGGATTCTCTTCGGCATGGGAGGGCTCACCCCCGACTACCTCGACCAACTGGTCGACCGGATCCTCGCCACCGCGGACCGCACCGGCTAACGGAGCGGCAGCGGGCGTCGTTCAGCGGGACGATGCGGCGGTCGGTCTGCTCACGGACCGGGGCGATCCCGGGTAGGCGCGAAATGTGCGAGTTCCGTCGCGACGCAGGCGCGCCACGGACCACACTGTGGCGCAGAGCAGCAGGCCGTTGCGCAGTGTCAGAACAATGACTCCCGGCCAGCTTCCGGTAGCCACCCGGTCGTAGACGAACGGGAATTCCACCTGGCTCAGCAGCGCCGTCGCCAGCACCAGCATCACCACGGGCCGCTGCGTGGTGCGCGAGTCGAGCGCGCAGACCGCGGCCACCGCCACCGCCCACACCAGGTACTGCGGGCTGAGTACGCGGCTGGTCACCAAGGCGAGCAATACCGCGGCCAAGGCGAGATCCGCTGCCGGGGGCCGCATACGCCACCAGGTGAACAGCAATATCGCACCGCCGACGACAGCGGCGGCCACGCACGCCCGGGCCGCGGCGGACACCGCGGGCCCGGCCAACTCGTCGGCCCCGTAACGATGCACGATGGTCCATCCGCCGTTCACCAGACGCGCGATCAACAGCGGTGTGGCAGCGGCGGATTCGATCTGCAGCCCGCGCTTGGACTGGAATTCCAGAAACGACCACGCGCCGGGGCCCAGCGCCGTCAATCCGACGCTCGCCGTCAGACCGGCACCGGCCGCCACCGCACTCATCCGCCATAGCGTTCGCCTGCGCAACCCCAGCAGGACCACCACCGGCCACACTTTCAGCAAGACGCCCGCGGCAGCGGCCGCGCCGGCCAACGCCGGTCGGCGCGTCGACCACAGCAGTGCCGCGGCCGCCGTCGCGGCCACGATCAAATCGAATCGGCCGTAACAGACCCGGCCCAGCAAAGCCACCCCGACCGTCCATACCCACGGCCCTGTCTGCGCGACTGCCCGCCCGTCCGCACGAGCGGCCCGGATCAGCAAACTCAGTACACTCGCATCCGCCGCGGCGACCAGCGCGAAGAACAACCAGTTGTAGGCGAATCCGCCGCCGAGCAGCCAAGGCACCGCCAGCAATACCCCCGCTCCGGGCGGATACTGCCACCGCTCGTCGTCCAGCGGGAAAACATTCCGACCGACGATGATTTCGGCCCATTCCCGGTACAGCGTCAAGTCCGCGGCCGAGGCATCCCAAACGCTGTGCGGCAACACCGTCACCCCGGTGAACACAACCATCAGTAGCCGAGTAACCACCCACACCAACCACAACGTCGATACCGACGACAGCCCACGCACAACGCCGCAGCCTAACCATCGCCACACCTGTCCCCCACAAGACGCAGGCCACGACGCACACGCACAGACGCACCGGCACAACGGATTCCGGCCATGCGGTCAGCGGTCGACATGGTGTGTCAGGGGGCGATCGGGTGGAACGGGCGGGTTTCGTCATGACCGAGGCGCACGACGCCGGCCGACGATTCCCGAACCTCGTTCCACTCCCCCGGCAGGTCGCGCAGCGGCTCGGAAACGACGAATCGCGCCTCCTCACCGAGCAGGCGGAGAGCTTTCACCTCCGGATGCAGCGCACGTACTTTCGCGACATCGGTGGAGTAGAACAGCGACCGTGATCGCCGTTCCGTGGAATACCGGAAGAACCACATGGATGCGCCGTCGGTGGTCGCGACGGTCATCTGCACCGGGGCCTCGACCTTGTACGCACGGCCGACGTCCTCGACGAAGCCGACCGCGCGGGCGACCGCGCCGAACGGGTCGTCGACGAGTCCGAAGCTCAGCGCCAGGAAGAAGAGCACTTCCGAATCCGTGGAACCCTCGATGTCGGCGAACAACGCCGGCTCCACCGCCGTCATCAGATCGCGCTTGAACTCCCGGAATCCGCGCAGCGATCCGTTGTGCATCCACAACCACTGCCCGTGCCGGAACGGGTGGCAGTTGGTGCGCTGCACCTCGGTCCCGGTCGAGGCGCGCACGTGCGCGAAGAACAGCGACGTGCGCACCTGAGCCGCGATCTCCCGCAGGTTGCGGTCGTTCCACGCCGGTTCGATGTTCTTGAACATCGCCGGACGCGGACCTTCGCCGTACCAGCCGATCCCGAATCCGTCACCGTTTGTGGTCGTCGCACCGAGCCGGGAGTGCAAGCTCTGATCGATCAACGAATGCACCGGCCGGAACAAGAGTTCCTCGGCCAGGATCGGCTCACCGGAATAAGCCATCCACCTGCACATACATCGATTGAAGCAAAGCAGGCGACGTTCGGCCACCAGCATCGGACCCAGCCCGCTGGTCACCGTCTCGGATCATGACCGCACGCTCAGCCCACGGGGGCGCCGAACCACTTCGGCAGCTGGCCGAGCAGCTCCTGCTGATCTTCACCGACCCAGGCCACATGACCGTCCGGACGCAACAGCACCGCAGGCACCTCCAGTTCCTCGCTGACGTCGACGACGTGGTCGACGCGATCCGCCCAGCCCGTCACCGACAGCTGGCCGGTCTGGTCGAGCAGCAGCCCGCGGCCGCCGTGCATCCGCTCGTAGAGGCGCCCCCGCTTCAACCCCACGTCCCGCATCCGCCTGCCGAGCAAGTCGTGCCCCTCGCCGAGGTCGTAGCGGACTCCGACCGCGGTGATCATCTCGGTGACGTACCGGTTCACCTCCTCGAAGTCCATCAGCTTCGAGAACAGCTCCCGCAGCGCGGTCGCACCCGGATCGTCCCCCATCAGGGTGATCTGCGCGCGGGTGTTCTCCAGCACGCGCGCTCCCACCGGGTGCCGTTCGGTGTGGTAGCTGTCCAGCAGCCCCTCCGGCGCCCAGCCGTCGACCTCGGCGGCCAGTTTCCAGCCGAGGTTGAACGCGTCCTGGATCCCGAGGTTGAGCCCCTGCCCACCGGTCGGCGGGTGGATGTGCGCCGCATCGCCGGCCAGCAGCACCCGGCCGACCCGGTAGCGCTCGGCCTGCCGAGTGGCATCGCCGAACCGGGACAGCCAACGCGGCGCCCGCGCGCCGAAGTCGGTGCCCGCGAAGGTGCGCAGTTGCTGTTTGAACTCCTCGAACGTCGGTGCGGCCGCACGATCCTCGGCCACCCCTGCGGCGGGCACGACGATGCGGTACACGCCCTCCTCGTGCTCGACGGCGGCGGCCCCGAACCGCTTCTGGGTCTGGTGGACCTCCGCGACGATCGCGGCCACCGTCGCCGGGTCCTCGGTCAACTCCATCACGCCCAGCAGCGTCTCCACCTTGGTCGGCTCGCCGGGGAAACCCACGCCCAACTGTTTGCGCACGATGCTGCGAGCGCCGTCGCATCCGACGAGGTAGCGCGCACGCAAGTGTGTCCCGTCCGCCAGTTCTACGGTCACCCCGCCTTCGTCCTGGGTCAGCCCGACCAGTTCGCAGCCGCGGCGGATCTCGGCGCCGAGTTCGAGAGCACGCTCGTTCAGCAGCCGTTCGGTGACCGTCTGCGGATTGGCGAGACCGTAGGGGTGCGCCGTGTCCATCCGGTCCGGCCACGGCTTGACGATGCCGCCGAAGAGACCGCCGACCTGGAACTTCTTACTGACCGCGAGGAACCTGTCCAGCAGGCCGCGCTGGTCCATCATCTCGACGCTGCGCGCGTGCAGCCCCTGCCCCCGCGACCGCTCGGTGAGCTCCGCCTCCTTCTCCAGCACCAGCGTGTGCACGCCGTGCAGCCGTAACTCGCAGGCCAGCATCAATCCGGTCGGTCCGCCGCCGGTGACGATCACATCGATCACGCAAACTCCATCCCTGTATCCCGCGAAACCCAATCGGAGCCGAAGCGCACATACCCCCGCGAATCCGCGATTTCCGCAGGTTATGGCTTCGGCTGGAGATTGTGCAGCACGACCGGGGTCTTGCCGCAAGGCCCCGGGTGCGATATATGTTGAAAGTGGCAAGGAGTGCATGACTCCTTGCTTTCTTTTTTCACGCTGGATACGCGCGCGTTTCGGTGGCCTTCACCGCGGCCCACAGCCGCTGCCCCGGATGCAGCCGCAACTCGGCGACGGTGGCCGGTGTGATGTCGGCGAGTACGGGCGGGGTGCCGTCGAGACGGATCCGTGTGATGTGAGCGTGTTGCTCGATACCGGTGATGGTGACCGGCCAGCAGTTGCGCGGGCTGCCCACGGGTTGTTGCGGATGCAGGCCGACGGCGTTGGGGCCGAAAGCCACATGGACCCGCCCCTGCGCGGGGTCGGCGATGGTGATGCTGCCGCCCCCGTCCAGGTCGACGAGCGTGCCACGCGCGGTGCCGCGGTAGAGGTTCAGACCCATCAGCGTGGCCACGTAATCCGAGCGGGGCCGCGCCGCCACTTGCGCGGGCGGTCCTTGCTGGACGATCGCGCCGTCCTCGACGATGACCAGCCGGTCGGCCAGAACCATCGCATCGAGCGGGTCATGGGTGACCAGCACGGTGTGGCCGGGGTAGTCGCGCAGATGGTGCGCGAGGTCGGAGCGCACGTGCAGCTTGGTGCCGGCGTCCAGCGCGGCGAGTGGCTCGTCGAGCAGCAAGAGCCGCGGTTCGGTGACCAGCGCGCGGGCCAATGCGACCCGTTGCGCCTGCCCACCCGACAGCGCTCGCGGTTTGCGCTCCGCGAAATCCGCCAGTCCCACCCGATCGAGCCATCCGGTGGCCTGCGCGCGGGCGGCTGCGCGCCGATACCCCCTGGCGCGCAGCCCGAAGGCGACATTCTCCAGTGCCGACAGATGCCCGAACAGCAGGTAGTCCTGGAACACGACGCCCACCCGCCTGCGTTCGGCGGGCACGAAAACCGACGGTGGCGCGTCCCAGGTGGTTCCGTCCACCCGGATGTGCCCGCCGGTCAACGCGATCAGTCCCGCCATAGCGCGCAGGGCCGTGGTCTTGCCCGCTCCGTTCGGTCCCAGCAGGGCCACCACCTCCCCCGGTTCGGCGACCAAAGGCAGCTCCAGCGCGAAACGTCCTCGGTCGATCCGCAGGTCGGCCTCCAAGCTCATACCGCTCCCCTGATCCACCGTTCGCGCAACGCGACCAGCACGGCGACCGAGACGGCCAGCAACACCAGGCTGAGCACGATCGCGGCGTCCGGATCGCTCTCCAGCGCGAGATAGACCGCCAGCGGCATGGTGGTGGTGCGGCCCGGGAAGTTGCCCGCGAACGTGATGGTGGCGCCGAACTCACCGAGCGCACGCGCCCAGCACAGCACCGAACCGGCGATGACGCCGGGCAGCACCGACGGCAACGTGACCCGGCGGAAGGCGTACCAGCGGGTGGCGCCGAGCGTGGCGGCCGCCTCCTCGAAGCGCGGATCAGCTGCCCGCAGGGCTCCTTCGACGGAGATCACCAGAAAGGGCATGGCCACGAACGCTTCGGCCACGACCACCCCGGCGGTGGTGAACGGCAGCGAGACATCGAACCATTCGTAGAGGTACCGTCCGATCAGCCCGCGCCGCCCCAGCACCAGCAGCAGCGCGACACCGCCGACCACCGGCGGCAACACCAGCGGCACGGTGACCAAGGCGCGGATCAGTCCGCGCCCCGGCAGTTCGGCGCGCGCGAGTACCCAGGCCAGCGGAATGCCCAGAACCAAGCAGATCGCCGTGGCCGCGGTCGCGCACACCAGCGAAAGCCGCAGCGCCCGGCCGACTTCGGCACTGAGCAGCCGATCCGGCATGGTAGACCACGGCGCTCGCGCCAGCAGCCCGATCAGTGGCACGACCAGGAACGCCAGCCCGCAGACGGCGGGCAGCATCAGCGCGACCGGTCGCCGCCCGAGCACCGCCCGCCGCCGCGAGGGCGCGATCACGGGGTGTCGAACCCTGCCGCGGCGAAGACCGGCTCGGCCTTCTCCGAGGTCACGAACTCGACGAACGCCGCGGCGGCCGCCGCGTTCGGCGCGTGCGCCAGCGGCGCGATCGGGTAGTCGTTGATCGCCTCGGCCGATTCCGGGAAGTCGATGCCCTCGACCTTGCCTCCCGCCGCTTCGACGTCGGTGCGATAGACCAGCGCGGCATCGACCTCACCGAGGGTGACCTTGGTCAAGACGGCCTTCACGTCCTGCTCGCGGGTATCCGGCCGCGGTGTGATGCCCGCGGTCCGGAACACCGTCTCGGCCGCCGCACCGCAGGGCACCTGCTGCGCGCACAAGGCCACC
Organism: Nocardia sp. NPDC005745; assembly: GCF_040630775.1. Classification (NCBI taxonomy): domain Bacteria; kingdom Bacillati; phylum Actinomycetota; class Actinomycetes; order Mycobacteriales; family Nocardiaceae; genus Nocardia; species Nocardia sp. NPDC005745. The sequence continues at coordinate 265,051 of NZ_JBEXYF010000005.1, read as the reverse complement.
TTCGGCTCGGTCCTGCCGAAATCGGCCAGCCCGGTGATGTGCCCGGGATTGCCTTTCGGCACCGCGATCTCGAGCCGGTTGCGCACGAAGGTGACCGGCGTGGCGGTGACCGAACCCTTGTCGCGAACCTGCTGCATGTTCTTCGGCGCGGCGGAGGCGAACACGTCGGCCGGTGCGCCTTGGTTGATCTGTTCGGCCAGTGCGGAACTCGCGCCGAAGCTGAAAACCACCTCGACACCCGGGTGCGCGGCCTCGAACTGTTTGCCGAGCTCGCCGAACGTCTCGGTCAGCGAAGCGGCGGCGAACACGGTCACCGTGCCCGACACATGCTGGGCGTCGGCGTGCCCGCTCGTGTCGCCGGAACCACAGCCCGCCGCGGTCACGACAGCCGACATGGTCGCGGCCGCGACACCCCATTTGCGAATCGTTCTCATCCTCGTCAACTTTCCGGTATCTCCACGACGACGTGCGTGGATTTCACCGACGCGACAGCGACGCTGCCGACTTCCAGACCGAGCTCGTCGACCGATTCCCGGCTCAGCAGCGACACCAGCCGGAACGGTCCGGCCTGCATCTCCACCTGCGCCATCACAGTGTCCTTGACCACCCGGGTCACGATTCCGCGCATCCGGTTGCGGGCCGAGGCCGCGACCGTCGCACCGGGTGCGGGCGCATCGGCATTGGCCCGCAGGAACTGGGCGAGCTCGCGGCCGCTGATCCCCATGCGGCCGCTGTCGAGCTGAATCGCGGTCAGACGGCCCTGATCGATCCACCGACGCACCGTGTCGTCGCTGACCCCCAGCAACGCGGCCACTTCACTGATCCGTAGATTCGACACGAAGTACAGCATATTGCCGCATCCACGGTATCGATCACCGAGGGGAACCGCGATATCGGCACGAACGATAGTGCTGTCACCGCCGAGAATCGAGCACGGGCGTGAGACCACCCGGTCCACCGCACCGGTTCGTCGGCTATACCGTCGTGGTACGCCGCCGCTCGCGTAGTCGTGGCGCACGGCCGACGAGAAGGACCTCCAGCGACATGTCGACATCGAAGAAGGCGATTCCGCAGACCCGCACCCGGGAACTCGCGGCCGCCTGTCGTGCCGACATTCCGGCGCTGACCGACCGGCTGATCTCGGAGATCTTCACCGACAACCCCGAGTGGACCGACTATTCGACGGTTGCCCGCGCCGACCTGGTCGACGGCTGCCGCCGCTATGTGACCCGCATCCTCGACCTGCTGGGCGCTCCGGCCACCGCGTTCGACGACGAAGTCGCCGCGTCCATCGGCCGCCGCCGCGCCGAACAGGGTGTGCCGCTGGAAGCCATGCTGCGCACCTTCCGCCTCGGCGGCCGGATCGTGTGGGAGGTCTTGCTCGACAAGGCCGACGAACTCGCTCCCGGCGAGATCCGTGCGGCGGGCACCAGGTTGTGGGCCGTGATCGACGCACTGTCCTCGTCCCTGGTCACCTCCTACCGGAATACCGAACTCGAGCAGCTGCGCAGCGACGAACGCCGCAGGCACGCCCTGATCGAGGACCTGCTCGCGGGCCGAGCCCACGACACCACCTTCGCCGCGCGCGCCGCGCGCGAGTTGAACCTTCCGGCCGGTAGCGCCTTTCTCGTCGTAGTCGCCTGCGGTGAAGGCGAGGCGGTGCGCACCGGTACCGAGGCCGCGTTGGCCGCGGTCGGCATCCGTTCGGTGTGGCACGATCGCGTCGACTCGACGGTCGGGCTGATAGCGGTCGAGCGCCACGACGTCGCCTCGGTCCTGCGCCGGATCGAACCGCATATCCGCGGACGAGCGGGCGCCTCACCAGCGGTCGGCGGGCTGGCGCAGGTCGGCACCGCACACGGCTGGGCACTGCTGACCCTGCAGACCTTGCCCCGGGACGCGACCGGCCTCGTGCCGCTGCATGAGCGCTTCCAGCACGCCCTTCTCGTACGCTCGGCCGACCTGACCGACATGCTGGTCACGCACACTCTCGGTCCGGTTCTGGCTCTGCCCGCGGCCGAACGCGCGACCTTGCTCGACACCCTGGCGGCCTGGTTGACGCACGACTGCTCAGCGGCCCACGCCGCGACACGACTGCACTGCCACCGCAACACTGTCATCAATCGGCTGCACCGCATCTCGACCTTGCTCGGGCGCCCGCTCGAAGGTCGGCGCGACTATGTGGAACTGTCACTGGCACTGGCCGCACTCGACCTCGCCCGAGCGTCGGACGGAGCCTGATCCCGTCGTCCGATTGGGCGCAGCGCCCAATCATGCCGCTGCACTACTGGGCTTCGTGGCAATTGTCTGTGCACTCCGCTACCGCAACACTCGATAGCGATGATCCGCCCCACAACCGAGGGTGGATCGAATCATCGAGGACGAGGAGCACCACGAGTGCCGGATTTCGATCTCCTGGTGGTCGGCGGCGGCCCCGGCGGATATGTCGCCGCCATCCGCGCGGCCCAACGCGGCCTGCGGGTCGGCTTGGTCGAGAAGGAGCGCCCGGGCGGGGTGTGCCTGAACTGGGGCTGCATTCCGACCAAAGCGATGCTGCGATCCGCTGAAATCTTCCAAACCCTGAGCACCGCAGCGGATTTCGGCATCTACGCCGACAACGTGCGCTACGACTTCGCCGCGGTGCGCCACCGCAAAGACGGCATCGTCAAGCAACTCACCGACGGCGTGGCGGGCCTGCTCGCCGCCAACGATGTCACGGTGATCGAGGGCCACGCCCGCTTCACCGGACCGACCGGTGTCGAGGTATTCGAGGCAGCCCAGTCGCCGGTCTTCCCCGGCGGCCCCCGCTACGCCGCCGCGCCGACGGCCACCGCCCTTCGTGCGATCAGCGCGGCCGACGTGATCATCGCGACCGGATCGGTGCCCGCGCGACTGGCGATCCCCGGTGCGGACCTGCCGGGCGTCATCACCTCCGACGGCGCGTTCGGGCTGACCGACGTGCCCGAACGCCTCGTCGTCATCGGCGGCAGCGCGGTCGGCGCGGAATGGGCCAGCCTGTTCGCGAGCTTCGGCACTCAGGTGACCATCGTCGAAATGCAGGACACCCTCGTGCCGCTGGAGGACGCCGACCTCGGCGCCGCCCTGGGACGGTCGTTCACCAAGCGCGGCATCACGGTGCTCACCGGCTCCACGGTCGAATCCATCACGCGGACCGACGCGCTGCGGGTGAGCGTGACCGGCGAGCACGCGCGCGAACTCGACGCGGACGTGGTGCTGGTCGGCGTCGGACGCCGTCCCAACACCGCCGATCTCGGCCTGGACGTCGCGGGAATCGCCACCGACGCTCGCGGTTTCATTCCGGTCGACGAGCAGCTGCGCACCGGCGTCGAGCACGTCTACGCCATCGGAGACGTCACCGGACGCGCCCTGCTCGCGCACGTCGCCTCGCATCAGGGCCTCACCGCCGCGGACGTGATCGCCGGTCACCCGGCGCACATCGACTACACCGCGATCCCGGCCGCCACCTTCACCCACCCGGAGATCGCGAGCGTCGGGCTCACCGAGGCGAAGGCTCGCGCCGCCGGGCACGAGGTCGTCACCGCGCGCTTTCCCTTCGCGGCGCTGGGCCGGGCCCAGACCTTCGGCGAGACCGAGGGATTCGTCAAAATCGTGGCCGGGCAGCGACATCGAGAAGTGCTCGGCGTGCACATCATCGGCCCGTCGGCCAGCGACCTGATCACCGAGGGGGCGCTGGCCATCTCCCTGGAGGCGACCCTCGACGAACTCGCCGGCACCATCCACGCCCACCCCACTCTCGGCGAGATCGGCATGGAGGCGGCCATGGCCGGCCTCGGACTGCCCGTGCACATCGCGCCCAGGAAGCGTTGAGGAGCCCTGCCGTGACCACCAGCACCACCCCCCGCAAACCGAGTCGCAAGACGACTCGGTCCGCGACGCGTCCGTCCGCGTCGATCGCCGAGGATCGCGGCATCGACGATGCCTCCACGCAAACCCGCGCCACCGCCCCGGTCGACGCGCGCATCACCGCGGAGGATCCCGACACGCTGCGCGGACTGTATCGCGACATGCTGTTCGTGCGCCGGTTCGAGGAGCGCACCGCGCAGAGCTACCAGCAGGCCCAGATCGGCGGCTACTGCCACCTCAACCTGGGCGAAGAGGCCACCGTGGTCGGGCTCGGCGCGGCCATGCGCCCGACCGACTACCTGTTCACCAACTATCGCGAGCACGGCTACGCGCTGGCCAAAGGCATCGAGCCCGGCCGGGTCATGGCCGAGCTCTACGGCCGCTCCACCGGCACCTCCAAGGGCTGGGGCGGTTCCATGCACATGTACGACACCGCGACCCGCCTGCTCGGCGGTTACGCCATCGTGGGCGGCCAGGTGCCGTTGGCCGTCGGCGCGGCGCTGGCCATCGACTATCGCGGCGAAGACGACGTGGTGGTGTGCCAGATGGGCGAGGGCACCACCAATATCGGCGCGTTCCACGAGTCGTTGAACATCGCGGCGCTGTGGAATCTGCCGGTGGTGTTCCTGGTGATCAACAATCAGACCGGGATGGGCACCACGGTCGAACGCTCCTCCGCCGAACCGGATCTGTGGAAGCGCGCGGCCGCCTACCGCATGCGCGGAGAGCGCGTGGACGGCACCGATGTGCTGGCCGTGCGTGAAATGGCCGGTGAGCTGATCGAAACCGCACGGCGCGAGCGCAAACCCGCGCTGCTGGAGGCGGTCAGCTACCGCCTCAAGGGCCATTCGGTGGTCGACCCGGCGAAATACCGCACCGAGGAGGCCGTGTCGATCGCCCGGAGCAACGACCCCGTCGTCCGGTGGCGCGACGCGCTGCTCGCCGCCGGTGTATTGAACGATGGGTCCGTGGCCGCGCTGGAAGCCGAGGTGAGCGCCGAGGTCGCCGCGGCGGTCGAATTCGCCGCGAGCAGTCCGCATCCGCAGCCGTCGAGCCTGTTCGACTACAACTACGCGACGCCTGTGGCGGGCGACTCGCGCCGCCTGCCCGCCGATCCGCTCTTCACCAGTTAAGGACATCACCGTGGCTGTCATGACCTATCGCGAGGCGCTGCGCGAAACCCTCCGCGAGGAGATGCGGCGCGACGACGATGTCTTCCTCATCGGGGAGGAGATCGGCATCTTCGAGGGCTCCTACAAGATCACCGCGGGTTTGCTGGCCGAATTCGGCGAGAAACGGGTGCGCGACACCCCCATCGCCGAAGAGGGTTTCGTCGGCGCCGCCATCGGCGCCGCCATGCTGGGCCTGCGCCCGGTGGTGGAGATCATGACGATCAACTTCTCGCTGCTGGCGCTCGATCAGATAGTCAACCACGCCGCCAAGATCTACGGCATGTTCGGAGGACAGACCAGCGTGCCCATGGTCATCCGCACCCCGGGCGGCGGCGGACAGCAGCTGGGCGCGACACATTCGCAGAACATCGAGCTGTACTACGCCTTCGTACCGGGCCTGAAGGTGGTCGCGCCCAGCACTCCGGCCGATGCGCGAGCGCTGCTCAAAGCCGCCATCCAAGACGACGATCCGGTGCTGTTCCTGGAGAACTTGTCGCTCTACAACACCAAAGGCGAAGTGCCGGAGAACCTTCCGGCCGCCCGGATCGGAAAGGCCGCTGTCACGAGGACCGGCTCCGATATCACGCTGATCGGCTACTCCCGCATGGCCACGGTCTGCACCGAGGTCGCCGAGCGACTCGCCGCCGACGGCTTCAGCGCCGAGGTCGTCGACCTGCGCAGCCTTCGTCCGCTCGACCGCGACACCCTCGTCGAGTCCGTTCGCAAGACCGGTTGCGCCGTGATCGGCGAGGACGACTGGCTCACCTACGGAATCGGCGCCGAGGTCGCCGCCTCCATCTCCGACGGCGCCTTCGACTATCTGGACGCTCCGGTTCGCCGGGTGGCCATGGCCGAGGTGCCGCTGCCCTACGCCAAGCCGCTCGAACGGCTCGCCCTGCCGTCGGCCGATTCGCTGTACACCGCCGCGGTGGAAACCCTCGCGGCAGTCGGCAAACGACGCTGAGACCCGAGGACGCATCCCATGCCCGAAATCACCATGCCCCGCCTCTCCGACACCATGGAGGAAGGCGTCATCGTCTCCTGGCTCAAACAGGTGGGCGATCCGGTCGAACGAGGTGAAATCCTCGCCGAGATCGAAACCGACAAAGCCCTCATGGAACTCGAGGCCTACGACAACGGCGTGCTCGAGCAGATCCTCGCCGCCGAGGGCGCGCGAGTGCCGATCGGGACCCCGATCGGTCTCATCGGCGACGGCAGTGCCACAGCCGCGCCCGGCGTGAGCGGCAACGCGCCGACCCCGGCCGCCGCGCCCGTCGAGCAAGCGCCCGCACCGCGTCCCGGCAACGGCCCCGAGCCGGGCAGCCGCGCGGATGCGGCCGCCACTGACGGCGCGCACGCAACGCCGGAACGCAAGAAGACCTCGCCGCTGGCACGCAAGATCGCCGCCGAACTCGGTGTCGACATCTCCACCGTGGCGGGCACCGGACCGGGCGGACGCGTGGTCCGGCAGGATGTCGAATCCGCCCATCGCGCAGCCGAACTCGACTCGCCGACCGAAGTCGTCCCCGCTGCCTCGACCGGAACCTCTTCCGCGGCTCCGGGTGACTACGAGGAGATCCCGCTGACGACCGTTCAACGGGTCTCGGCCACGCGGCTTACGGAGAGCAAACAACAGGCTCCACATATCTATCTGACCTCCGCGATCGATGTCACCGAGTTGTTCGGCTTCCGCGCGCAGATCAACGCCACGCTGGCGCAGACCGGCGCGGGGAAGGTCAGTGTCAACGATCTGCTCGTCAAGGCCGTCGCGGTGACGTTGCGGACGAACCCTGCGGTCAACGTCTCCTTCGCGGGCGACAAACTGTTGCGGCACCGTGGAGTGCATCTCGGCATCGCCGTCGCCACTCCAGCGGGCCTGCTCGTCCCGGTGCTGCGCGATGCCGATCGCAAGAGCGTGTCGGAGATCGCCGCCGAAAGCCGCGACAAGGCCGAACGCGCCCGCGAGCGCAAGCTGCGCACCGACGAGATGAACGGCGGCACCTTCACCATCTCCAACCTGGGGATGTTCGGAATCGAGCACTTCACCGCCGTGATCAACCCACCGGAGGCCGCCATCCTGGCCGTCGGCGCGGCCACCGACGAACTGCGGCTGGACGACGATCGAGTGGTGACCAGGAAAATCCTGCGCGTCACCCTGTCCGCCGACCACCGCGCCATCGACGGAGCCGTGGCCGCCCAGTTCCTGCAACAGCTGAAAGGCCTGCTCGAACATCCCCTCCGGATCGTGACCTGACGCTATAGCCATCATTGGAACTCGGCACGACGCCGTCGCAGGAGAACACGTGCGCTCGGCCTGCCACTGTGGCGCAGTGGCAGGCCGGTTGTTCAGCCCGCCGCCCTCTTCACCAAGTCGCTGATCCGCGCTTCGTCGGCGGCGGTCAGCTTGGTGAGTGCGAAGGCGGTCGGCCACGCGGTGCCGTCGTCGAGTGCGGCGATGTCGTTGAAACCGAATGTCGCGTACCGTGCTTTGAACTTCTCGGCGCTCTGGAAGAAGCACAGGACCTTGCCGTCCTTGGCGTAGGCGGGCATGCCGTACCACAGTTTCGGCGACAGCTGCGGAGCGCAGGCTTTGACGATGGCGTGCAGTCGTTCGGCGATGACCCGATCGGATTCCTGCATCCCCGCGATCTTCGCGAGCACGTCGTTCTCCCCGTCGGCCTTGGCCGCTCGCGAGCCGCGGCGCGCGGCCGTCTTCAACTCTTGGGCGTGTTCTTTCATCGCGGCTCGTTCCTCGTCGGTGAATCCGACGGAAGCCTTGGTCTTCGCGGTGGTACGGGTAGCGGACTGCTGCGTGGTCATGAGCTGGTTTCCTTCGTGGCGATCGTGGATGAGGGTGGTGTCGGGGGGATTCGGTGCTCAGCGGTCCTGGATCAACCCGAGCACGTTGCCGTCGATATCGGTGACGGTGGCCACCAGGCGGCCGCCGCCCACGTCGTGCGCTTGCTCCGTCACGCTGGCGCCCGCGGCGGTCAACTCGGCCAGCTTCGCCTCGATGTCGAGCACGTGCCAGTAGGCCACCGGTGCGGTCATACCCTGCGGGCCGCCGCTGGGCACCAGCCCGATGTGCTGGCCTTCGGCCTCGAAACCGACGTAGTAGGACGTGTCGGTCTGCGGCGCCACGCCGAGCAGGGCGGCATACACCGCCTTGGCCGCCGCCAGGTCGGCCACCGGATGCAGCACGGTCTTGATTCCCTGGGTGGAAGAACTGGTCATGATCACTCCTGAACTCGTCGGTCTGGTTGTTCCGGTGCCCGCCTGTCGGGGCGAACCGAACGTGCTCACAGCATCTCTTCCGGCGCGGCCTGCGCACATCCGTGGCGACCACGGAACCGACCACGGAACGCGGCACGGATCGCCCACGGTGGGTGCTCGGGTGCCGCGCGGAAGTGGTCCGTGGTGAGGGATGCGGACAGGCCGGAATCAGCTCCCCACCACTGGAAACCGACCGCGGAGTATGGGTGGGGCGCCCGTACGGCAGAATCGGTGCCATGGCGGCGACAGTGGAGATCTCGGCTCGGGAGGCCGAGGTGCTGGCGCTGGTCGGGGAACATTTCAGCAACGCCGAGATCGGGGCGCGGCTGTTCATCTCCGTGCGCACCGTGGAGAGCCATGTCTCCTCGCTGCTGCGCAAGCTGGAGGTGCCGGATCGGCGGGCACTCGCCCAGCGAGCGTCCGATCAGCCTCGCGCCGACCGGTCGCACCCGGCGCCGGTTCTGCCGACACCGCTGACCTCGTTCGTCGGGCGGGAGCGGGAGCGGGCCGAGCTGACCGAGCTGATCACGAAACATCGGCAGGTGACCGCCGTCGGCCCCGGCGGAGTGGGCAAAACCCGGCTGGCGCTGTCGGTGGCCGCGCAGATCGCTGGCGAGTTCTCCGACGGAGTGTGGTTCGTCGACCTGGTCCCGATCACCAGCGCGGATATCAGCGTGGTCGCCGGCACGGTCGCCCTCGCACTCGGCCTCGGCGAGCAACCCGGCCGCGCCATGGACGACACCGTGCCTGCCGCACTGGCCGACCGTCGTGCCTTGCTGGTGCTCGACAACTGCGAACACGTGCGGGATGGGGTGGCGCCGTTCATCGAACGTCTGCTCGCGACGTGCCCCGGCGTGACGGTGCTCGCGACCAGCCGGGCCCGGCTGATGGTTCCGTTCGAACGGGTGTACGCCGTCCCGCCGATGTCACTGACCGGCGAGGGCGCCTCGGATGCGGTCGAGTTGTTCATGGACCGCGCGGCCGCGGGCGGCTGGCCGCCGAATCATGCGCTGCGCGACGAGGTCGCCGCGTTCTGTGCGCGGCTGGACGGGGTGGCGCTGGCGATCGAACTGGCCGCCGCCCGCTGGACCACACTCGGGCTCGACGGCCTCGAAGCCGGACTGTCCGACCAGCTGCGGATGCTGGCGGGGGGCCCGCGCACCGAGGACCGGCACCGCTCGGTGCGGGCAGCGCTGGACTGGAGTCACGCCCTGCTCGAGCCGGACGATCGAGTGCTGCTGCGCCGGGTGTCGGTATTCATGAAGTCGTTCACCGTCGCGGCCGCGGCACAGGTGGCCGCCTGCGAGAGGAGCGTTGCCGCCGACGGCCTGGCCCGGCTCGCCGAGCAGAGCCTGCTGGTGGTGACGGCATCCCCGAGCGGTACCGCATACCGTGCGCTGGAAACCATCCGCCAGTACGGGATGGAGCGGCTCACCGAAGCGGGTGAGCTGGACGACATCCGGTCCCGCCACCTGAGCTGGTGCCTGGCCGCGGCCGCCGAGCTGGCGGTGGTGGGAACGGACTGGCGGCCACGATTCGACGCGGTGGCCGACGACTTCCGCGCCGCCATGGCGTGGGCGGGTGACCGGCCGCAGCAGCGCGCGGATGCCGCCCGCTTCGCCCGGCAGCTGGCGCAACTGTGCTTCACCCGCAATCTGATCGGCGAGTCCCAGATGCGCTACGAGCAGGCGGCCGCGCTCGCGGACGACCCGGCCACCGCCGCCTCGATGCTGCGCAACGCCGCTTCCGCGGCCGGGTGCCAGATGCGGGGCGACGACATGCACCGCCTGCGCCGCGCGGCCGCCGACGCCGCCCTTCGGTCCGGTGACCGCGCCTGCGCCGCCCGCGACCTGGCGACCGCAGCCGCCGACGCCTACCGGTTCGCGAGCAAGTTCGTCCGCCCGTTGCCGCCGCAGGAGGCGGCCGCACTGATCACCGAGGCGCAGCAGCTCGCCGGGGACGACCCGGCCGCCCAGGCCGCCGTGGCACTGGCCGAGACCGGGCGGGCGCTCACCGATGCCCTCACCGGCCTGCACTCCCCCGATGATGCCGTGCCGCCGACCATCGAGCGTGCCGAACGGGCGGTCGAACTCGCGCACCGCACGGGCGACCCGCTGGCCGAGTCCGCCGCTCTCGACACTCTCGCCGGTGCCCACAGCTTGGCCGGTGACACTTTCGCCGCCGCGGACATCACGCGGCGTCGGATGGCGCTGCTGGAGTCCACCACGAACACTCCGGCAGGCACCCACGAGCTGATCGACGCGCTCGGCGAGGCGGCCGAGGCCGACCTCGGTGCGGGGGACCTGCGCGGCGCGCGCCGATGGGCACGGCAGCTCGCCGATCACCCTTTGCTCGCCGAGGTCGGCCATCGTGCGACGAGCTGGCTGCTGGTGACCGACGCGCTGGCGGGCAACGTCGATGAGGTACTCACCCACAGCGTCCGGTTCCTGGACGCGTGGCAGCGGGCAGGCAACCCCGCCAAATCGGTCCTGGGACCGGCGGTAGCCGGTGTGGCGATGATCCACGACCTGCGCGGCGACCACGACGCCTGGAGCGAATGGGACGCTGCGCTGCACCGGCTCGGTACGCCACCAGCGCACACCCACGGATACGGCGCGGTCTTCGACGCACTCGCCATGCTCCACCGCGGGCAGATAACCGAGGCGCTGCAACGGCTGGCGGCCGAGCCCGGTGAGGTGTGGAGATGGGTCACGTGGATCTGGCTGCACTGGTATGTGGCGCTGGGGGCCGAGGCGGCTGTACTCGCCGGGGTCTCCGATGCCGGTGCCCGCTTGGCCGAGGCCAAGACCATCGTCGCCGGAAACCCTGTCGCGGGCGCCATCGTCGAGCGAGCCGAAGCACTGCACGCCGGTGACCGGCAGCGGTTGCTCGCGACGGCAGCCTCGTTCGACGCCGCCGGTTGCCGCTACCAGTCGGCGCGGACCGAGGTGCTCGCCGGCGGCGATCATGCCGCCCGCGGCGCGGCCGCGCTCGCCGATCTCGGCTTGGCCCCGATGGCTCCCCTCGTTTCGTAAGCCGTTGCGGCGCGGGGCCGGTGGATGCCCCCGGCGGGCGGGGGTGCACCAGAGGTAGCCTGTCTCGGAGGGAGGGAGGGCCCAATGCTTATCGACTTCGTTCCCGACGGGAATCTGTACCCCTTCGAGTCGCGGTGGTTCGACTCGTCCGTCGGCAGGGTTCACTACATCGATGAGGGGTCCGGGCCGCCGCTGCTGTTCTGTCACGGCGCCCCGACGTGGAGTTTCCTCTACCGTCACATCGTGAAGGACCTGCGCGACCGGTATCGGTGTATCGCCGTCGACTATCCCGGTTTCGGATTATCCGAACGTCCCGCGGATTTCGGCTACACGATCGGCGAGCACACCGCGGTCCTCGGCGAGCTGATCGATCACCTGCAGCTCGACGGGTTCGTTCTGATGGGACAGGATTGGGGCGGACCCATCGGGCTGGGCGCGGTCACCGCGCGTGCGGATCGGGTGAGAGGGATCGTGCTGGGCAACACCTCGTTCTGGCCCACCGAAGCGATGGCCAATCGGGTTTTCAGCATGATCATGAGCAGCACTCCGATGCAGCGGCGGATACTCGAGCAGAATTTTCTCGTCGAGCGCGTCCTGCTCGCAGAACTGGGGCGCACGCTCACCGCGGCCGAGGCCGACCACTATCGCATGGTGCAGCCCACCGCGGAAGCCCGGGCCGCACTCGCCGTGACGCCCAGGGAAATTCGTGCCGCGGGCCCGCTGCTGGACCAACTGGCCCGAGACGTGCCCGTCCTGCTCGGCGGCAAACCGACCCTCTTGGTCTGGGGAATGCGGGACATGGTGTTCCGCCCGAACGCCTGTATCCCGCGGATGCGCGCCGCCTTCCGCGATCTCGACGTAGTCGAGCTGCCGCGCGCGCGGCACTTCATCCAGGAACACGCACCGGACGTGATCGCGGCCGCGATCGCGCAGCGGTTCCCGTGAATACGATCGATGAACGTCACATCGATCCGGTGCGGCTCGACTCGCCTTGCCTAGTCGTCCTGCTCGGACCGGCGACGGAACCATCGTCGGATACGCCCGCCGATGCCGGTGACGCCCCGCGGTTGCGCAGCAGCGGTTCCGACGGTTTCCGGGACCGATGCCGCCTGGGCGAATCGCGCGTGCAATTGTTCGCGAACCTGGTCGGGGGTATAGGCGCGGCGGCGTCGCTCGGCGCGCACCACCACGACACCGGTGGCAACCACACCGGCCGCACCCGCCAATCCCACTGCCTTCCACCACCTCATACCGCATAGGCTACGACCATGACGGGGACTGGCATCAGTCTCGACCGAGCGGTCGAGGTCACCAGAACGGGCGACATCTGGCTTTTCCGTGGGCATTCCACGGCCGATCGGGTGATCCGGATGACGACGAACAGCCCGGTGAACCATGTCGGGATGTCCGTCGTGATCGACGATCTGCCCGCGCTGATCTGGCACGCGGAACTGGGACGATCGCTGTCCGACATGTGGTCGGGGACCGCCCACCGTGGTGCTCAGCTGCACAACTTGCGTGATGCCGTGCTCGTGTGGGCGCACCGTTACGGTCAGCGGGCCTGGTTGCGCCAGTTGGACCCTTCGGTCAGCCGGGAGATGGAAGACAGCGCGCTGCGCGCCATCGCCCGCCTCGACGGCACCCCGTTCCCGACCACCGCGGGCATGGCGGGGCGCTGGGTACGCGGCCGTGCCCGCCTCCCCCGCCGCGCGCCGAGTCGATCGGCTGCCCGCGAACTGGAGAACGCGTATTGCGCCGAAATCGTCGCCGCCACATATCAAGCGATGGGACTGCTGCCCTCGCACCGTAGCCCCGACTGGTACGACCCGGGCCGATTCTGGAGCGGAGACGGACTGCGCCTGTCCGGCGACTACGCATTGAGCGGCGAGATAGCCGTCCGCACGCCGGCTCAGCCGAGTTCCGGCACCACGCGAACGTGAATCAGCCGCCGACCCCTGGCCTGTTCCCGATCTAGTCGCGCCGCAGAACTGCAGCGATCGCGACGGCCCCGCCGGACGTGTCCGCATCAGGACGTGGGCGCCCCCACCGGCCACTGACAACACGGCACCGTTCCTACCTCGCACTTCATGACGGCTTCAGGAACTCGGGGCCGGAAGACCTGGCTCATCGCCGAACTCCGCTGATTGCATAACCTAATGGCCCTAGGATATAAACTAGGCATCGAAGTTTTCGGAGGTGTGCATGATGGCTCGAGCAGGGTTGACCGCAGAGCGGATCACGCGCGCCGCGGCCGATCTCGCCGACGAAGCCGGATTGGACAACGTCACGATGTCGGCGGTGGCCAAGCGGTTCGGTGTCCAGGACGCGAGCCTGTATTCCCACGTCAAGAATCTCCGGGATCTGCGCGCGCGAGTAGCCGCCCTGGCCGCTACGGAGAAGACCGATCTGATCGCCGCGGCGGTGGCCGGTCGCGCCGGACGCGACGCACTGGCCGCATACGCCCACGCCTGGCGGGACTACGCCCTGCGCTTCCCCGGGCGCTACGCCGCGACCCAGCTCCCGTTCGATCCCGAAGTGGCGCACACTACGACCGGCGCACTGCGCGCCATCGAACTGACCTACGGCATGCTGCGCGCCTACGGTTTGGCCGAACCCGACAGCACCGACGCGGTCCGATTGCTGCGCAGCACCTTTCACGGATACAGCGTTCTGGAGGCGACCGGCGGCTTCGGGCACGCACGCTCCACCGCCGACTCCTGGGAACGCATCATCGACGCCCTGCACGTCACCCTCGAGCAGTGGCCGACCGACGACAAGGAGAAACCATGAGATCCGGCACTCTGCAGGTCCCGGGAGCGACGCTGTACTACGAGGTGAGCGGCGCCGGACCGGTGCTGCTGTTGCTGCCGGGCAGCGGAGGCGACGCGGCGGTCTTCGATCCCATTCTCGAGCCTCTCGCCCAGCACTTCAGCGTGGTCACCATCGACCCGCGCGGTTACTCGCGCAGCGTACTCGAGCCCGGCCCACCGGCCGATATCGAGGTCGAGGTACAGAGCGAGGACGCTCACATGCTTCTCGAGCACCTCACACCCGCGGGCGAAGACGCCTACGTCTTCGGCGGCAGCGGCGGCGCGGTGGTCGCGCTGGACCTGCTCGCCCGCCATCCCCAGCGGTTGCGGCTGGTGATCGCGCACGAGCCGCCGTCTTTCGGCGTGCTGCCCGACGCCGCCGAGCACAAGGCGTTCGTCGACGAAGTGTACGAATTGTTCGAGACCGAGGGCCTCGCCGCCGCGGGCGCGCGCTTTCTCGAGGGGATCGGCGGAGGCGTGCGGGTGCCCGATGCCGCCCAGCTCTCACCGCGGGCGGCGGCAATGATCGAACGCCTGCACGCCAACGCCCCGCGCAACATGAGACACGAATTGCGCACGATCACCTCCCACGTGCCGGACGTGGCGGCTTTGGAACCGGTCACCGACCGCCTCGTACTGGGGGCGGGCCGGGAAAGCAGGGGCAAACTCCCGTACCGTCCCGCCCAGACCCTCGCCGAGCGGCTGAACATCCCGCTGACCGAGTTCCCCGGGGGGCACAGCGGATTCACCGACGCGCCTGATGAGTTCGTCCAGCTGATGCTCGAGTTGCTGCTGGCCGCCCGCGTGAACTGATCACCGCCCTGGTCGGAGGCTGATTCCATTTCAGGCAACTATGTTCTCAGTAACTTCCGTGCAGTGGAATCGACGGTAGTTGCGTGGGTGTACAGGGGTTTCCGGGCGCCATCTCGACGGCTCACCGGGGCAGGATCATCGATTTCAGGTCCGGCAGGTTGCCGATGCGCTGGGATACGGGCCGTTCCGGCGGATCGGTTTGCGCAGAGCCGGTTTCCCGCAGCCGAGTACGCACCTCGGCGGGCGTCTTGCGTCCGGCCGCGGCCGCGCTCATGCCTTGGAAGCTCGTGACGGCGCCGACCACGATCGGGGACGCGCTCGAGGTTCCGCTGAACACGTCGGTGTACCAGAGGTCCTCGTCGGGACCGCCTTGCAGATCGCCGTACCCGGTGGTGGTGACTTCCAGACCCCACCCTTGCACGTCGATTCGTTCGCCGTAGTTGGAAAACGACAAGCGGGAGCGAGGCGGGCCGTAGTCACGGCCGTGGAAGCCGGGCGGGGGTGCCCCGGCTCCGACGATGATCGCCCCGGAGTCGGCCTCGCCACCGCGGAACGGATTGCGCCAAGTGCTCGGGAACTCCGCGGGGCGGGTGTCGTAGAGCGCGGCGTCGAGGTCCTCGCCGCCGTTCCCGCCCGCCTCCACCACGACCACGCCCTTGCCGATCGCATACCTGATCGCGGCGAAGTCGTCGGGCCACCACTCGATCGCGATGTAGCCGCGCTGGTCCGGCCGGTTGGCATAGGTGAAACGCGGTCCCGGCCGGTGCAGTTCGAGCAGCAGCACGTCGCCGGGGTTCAGGGTGTCCGCGGCCGAGCGGATCGCGGTCGCCGATCCGACTCCGAAGATCGACACCGCGCGGATGTAGGCCTCGGGCACGATGCCGGTGATGCCGTAGGCATTCACGTCACCGCTGATCACGCCGGCGACCGCGGTGCCGTGGTCGCGCCAGCCCTGCTCCGGTGAGGGGTTGCCTCCGATCACACCGCCCTGGTTGACCCGCAGATCCTCGTGGGTGAACCGCCACGCGCCCTCGACATCCACCACTCGCACGCCGGTCCCCCGCCCCCCGGGAACCGTCCAGGCCCACCGCGCGTCGATGCCCTGCGGCGCGGCGTCCAGATACCCCTGCCGCACGACGAAATCCGGCGTCATCGGCGGCGCCTCGGCCGCGGAGCGGCCCGTGATCGCTCGAACGCCCTCCGGTGCGATCGGCGGTTCGGCGGGCGGCTTCACATAGGCCGCCGCCACCTCCTCGGCGGCGCGCAACCGCGCGGCCAGCTCGTCGAGTTCACCGGTGACACCGGTGACGTAGAAGTAGTTCAGATATTCCGCACCGGTCTCCAGATGCGGACTACCGGCGAGCCGGCGCTCCAAGCGGTTGGCCGGTCCGAAGATGCGCACCAGTTCGCCGCCAGGGGGCAGCAATTCCTCCAGACGTGCTTGCGCGCTGTGACTGTCGCGCAGAGCGATCGGCGTGATCGCGGTGTCGGCGCCGCGAGTGACCACGATCAGCTCGGCGGGCGACCGGAGCTCGGAATACTGGGATGCCATGGCGCCCAGTCAACCTGGATACCGCGCGCCTCGCCACCGGATGGGTGCCGGGTCAGCCGTCGAGGCGCATGGTCGCCACCATGCCCGGCATCGCGACAACGCCGCGCCGGGTACCCGCGGCGAACCAGGCCTCCATTGTCCCGATCGCGAGCAGGCACGGTCCGGCCACCCAGCCCAGTGCCTCCGGTGAGCCGAACGGCACCGCGGCCACCAGCACGCCGAGCATCAGCGTGACCAGGCCGAAGAGCTCTTGGCGTCCGCGTCCGGGCAGGTCGTCGACCCATACCGCTACGGTGGCGTGACAGATCCCGCGGATGGCCCACGCCAGTCCGATCCAGAACGACAGCAGCAGAGTCGAATTCCCTCCCGCGAGGCACAGCATCGCCAGCAGGGCCGACAGCCCACCGCTGACCAGCACCAGCACGCGCAGCGCGGTGGTGACGAAGCGGGCGCCGATCGCCACCACCAACTGTAGGACACCGTTGAGCAGCAGGTAGCCGCCGGACAGCAATTCCGCTGTCGGCAGCGACTTGTGCGGCCACACCGCCAGGGCCACACCCATGATCATCGAGCAGGCACCGGCCACCAGTACCGTCTGCCGGGCTGTGCCGGCCAGTGGTTCCGCACGCCCTCCGATCTCGGTCTCGGGCATAGCTACATGATATGACCGAAGCGGTGGTTAGCGACTCGTTTGCCCCATCACGGCCCATCGTCTCCCGCGCTGGGGCCACAGCCGGAGGCAGCCGTACCCGAATCACCTGATGAGCGAGAGGAATACGCCGGTGGCATTAACACCGAGGCGCCATGGTGCACCGACCCGACCGGCGATCCCCGCCTCGGCAAGTGCGCCCCGGCCCCGCGCCAAAAGGAGATGGACCCATACGACACGGTCACCTACCGGGATGTCCGTGTGGGACGCACCGTCGCGCGCCGAGCCGAATTCTTCTGCAAGAGACATTGTGCCGGGGGCGCGCATGGAGACGGAGGAGTCCGTCCATCAGGGCTCGTGGGGTGGCGCAGGTTCGGTCGCGGGCGGTTTGCGGCGCGTTTCGGCGAGGAGTTCGTCGAGTTGGGCTTCGGCGCGTTCGGCGCGGGCGAGGGTCTGCGCGCGGGCCTCGTCGAGCGCTTCCAGACGCTGGGCGGCTTCCGCGCGCACCTTGTCCAGAGCCGCGGCGGCTTCGGCTCGGGCGGCGGCGAGTTCGGCCACCGCGGTGCGCCGGGTTTCGGCGAGTTCGGCGCGGGTGGCGTCGAGTTCGGTACGGACTCTGCGCCATTCGGCTCGCGCCTCGTCAGCGGCTTCGGCTCGCTCGGCGGCGGCTCGCTCGGCTCGTTCGGCCGTTCGTTCGGCGTCCGCCGCGCGTTGCACGGCGAGGTCGCGTTCGGAGTGCGCGGCGGCGACGAGCGCCGCCGCTTCGCGCCGGGCGTTCTCGATATCGGTCTCCGCACGGCGTTCGGCGCGCTGAACTTGTTCTGCGGCTCCTTGTCCGACGCGTTCGGCGTGCTCGGCGGACTCGCGGCGCACGCCGCGGATCTCGGCTTCCGCGGCGCTGCGGGCGGCGAACACGTCGTCGGCCGCCTGCTTGGTGACGCGTTCGACTTCGCGCAGCGCGTCCTCACGCGCCGCATTCGCCTCGGCGATCAGCGCTTCGGCTTGCTCGGCGGCGCTCGCCGCGTCGTCGGCGGCGGATTCGGCGAGTTCCCGAGCCTCCTGCGCCTCCCGCCGCGCCTGCTCGGCCGCCACGGCCGCGCCCTCCGCCTCGGCGATCCGCCGTGCCGCATCCACCTGCACCGCCTGCACCTGCGCCTCGGCGATCGCCGGGTCGGCCAGCGTGGACAATTCCGCGACGGCGGCATTCAGCGTGGTGTTCAACTGTTCGGCCAGTCCCCGGAATTGGGTGAGCAGCTCATCGGCTCGCAACCGCGCGACGGTCACCGGCCCCGGTTTCGTCACGGTGACGGTAGCGGCCGCGGCTTCGGATTCCTGTTGCTGCCGTTGCCGTTCCCGCCACGCGCGCCAGCGCGTGTGATCGGCCCGGTCGCAGTACTCCGAGGGACGACCAGGCCCTACCGCGCTCGTGATGGGACGAGAACAACCCGGGTAGTTGCACACCTTCGACACCGCAGAATCGTAGCCCCGATGACGTCGCGACCCGACCCGCCGCCTGACGCCTTTCCTCGAAGATGCTAGGGCCGGAGTTGTCCTAGGCAGGTCATAGTGTGATTCTCATGAGCACAGAGATCATCCCCTTCCAGATCGACGTCCCCCAAGAGCAGCTCGACGACTTGAATCGGCGGCTGGACGCCACCCGCTGGACCGACGCGGATCCCGAGGCGGGCTGGGCGCAGGGCATCCCGCTCGACTACACCAGGGAACTGGCCGACTATTGGCGCCACACCTACGATTGGCGCGCCCAGGAGGCCCGGCTCAACTCTTTCCCCCAGTTCCGTACCGGGATCGACGGCCACGACGTGCACTTCCTGCACGTCCGCTCATCCGAACCCGACGCCATGCCGCTGGTGCTCACACACGGATGGCCCGGATCGATCGTGGAATTCCTCGAGGTGATCGGGCCGCTGACCGACCCGGTGGCGCACGGCGGCAACGCGCAGGACGCGTTCCACGTCGTCGTGCCGACCATCCCCGGGTACGGGTTCTCCGGCCCCGCCGTCGGCTGGTCGACCGCGCGCGCCGCGCGGGCATGGGCGGAACTGATGCGCCGCCTCGGCTATGACCGCTACGCCGCACACGGCGAAGACACCGGTGCCGCGATCTCCCGGCAGCTGGCGGTGATCGACGCCGAGCACCTGGTCGCGGTGCATCTGACGATGATCGCCTCCGCCACTGTCACCGCCGAGACCGCCGACCCCGACAACCCTGCCGAACAGCGTGCCGTCGAATTGGCTCGCCGCGCCCAATACGAACTCGGCGCCTACGCGATGCTGCAGGCCAGTCGCCCTCAAACGCTGTCCTACGCGCTCGCCGATTCACCGGTCGGTCAATTGGCTTGGATCGTCGAACGATTCAAGGACTGGACCGACTCTACCGACGCCCCCGAGGACGCCGTCGACCGTGACGCGATGCTGACCAACGTCATGATCTACTGGCTCAACGCCACCGCGGGCTCGTCGGCGCGCTACTACTACGAAGGCGCCGCCACCTGGGGAATGCCCGAACCCCAGACCGATGTGCCGGTCGCCGTGGCAGTCATGCCGCACGACCTGGGTATCCCCGTCCGCCGCGTCGCCGAACGAAACCACAACATCGTGCGCTGGACCGAATTCGAACGCGGCGGGCACTTCGCCGCCATGGAAGAACCCGACCTCGTCATCGACGACTTGCGCGCGACGTTCCGCGCATACCGCACATAGGACACCGACTCTCCGCGATCCGCGGCAGCGCCTGTCTCGGTCGTGTGCGAAATCCTCGACAGCGGCTGTCCGGTCGGCCCGATCACTTGTACAGACTCGATGGATCTGGCGACCGTCCTCCGCAGGATCCAGCGATTCGCCAGATTCATCGAGTCGAGCTGCCTTCCTGTGCCCCAGTGAATCCGGCGAGCATGGAATCGAATATCTCGCGTTCTTCGGTGGTCTCATCGGCGAAGTCTTCGATGCACTCGCGCAAGGGATCCTTTGCGGGCACGTCAACGACTTCGCCGCGCACACGCCGACTGCTGGCAGGATGAACGCCATGCGCTTCACCGTCTCCACCGCCATATTGATGATGGCGGCAGTCCTGCTGACTGGATGTTCTATACCGGTGCAAGGACCCGACCAGGCCGAGCGTGACAGCTGGTCGCAGGTGATCGAGACGGCCATTCGGGCCCTTGCGGGGGTGGTCGATGCGTCACATCTGTTCGATTACGAGGGCAAGTCCCATTCCCGGCTCGATGTGCAGCTCGAGGATGGCGCCACACCGGACGAGGCCGCGTCCGTGGTGCGTGCCATGGGCGCCCAGCAGCTTCCGCCGCACTACCAAGGCGACCAGACCGAGGTCGATCTCGACCGGATGACGGACTCTTACTCTGCGAATTGGCGGTTCGGTCGGGACGTGAGCAGGGAAGCGAACTCGGCACACACCTGGGTGAGAGTCTCAGCCCCCGGCACACAGGTGCACTGGTCGTCACGCGGCATCGACGTAGACCAGATGAGCAACGTCATCAGCGTCTCGGCGGACTCCGAGGCCGACCCCCACCGTGCCACCGCGGCGATGCGCCGAATCATCCAGGACTTTCCCGAACTGGCGCCCAACTATTGGACGGTGGCCACCATTCCTGTGGAGACCGGGTTCAAGAATTACTCGAGACTGGAACCCGGGTGGCTCAACTGGGGCAGTCGACCCCTCTTCCCCAACCGACCCCGCTTCCCGTCCAATAGCGAACTCGAGAGGTGGGAGTGGTTCCTGACCGATCAACCCACCCCATTCTTCGTCCGGATATCCGTATACGACCCGCCCGGCAAGGCGGGCCGCACCCTGGACGTCGCGATATATCCTCCTGTCGGAAGGCAACTCACCGCTGCGCAGGCAACACAACTCGCCGAACGGCATCTTCCCTACTTGGCCCAGTCCGGTGTTGTGGTCGACTACACGATCGAAACACGCAACGGCCCCGATTTCGCGGTCTTCGTCGGCGGTTGCCCGGAGCCATCCTGGCGCGATGTCTCACCGGAGTCGCAGGCCTACGCGAATCAGTATGAACGCTGCTAGTGCCGCGTCTGGCAACCTTCGGTAGGTAATCCGGGTGCCGGATCGACGAACACATCCGGCTTCCGGGCCACCGGCCATCACCCCACCGGCAGCATCTCCGCTGACCGACCCTTGCTCAACTCGCCACCCCGATTACCGCAGCAACCTATTCGGACGAGCCGCCCGCCCGAAGTGCAACTCCTCGGCGACGGCGATGAAGTACCGCAACCCGCGTCTCCGCCAGGTCTTGCTATCCGGCGATGACCACGACCGATACCCGTGCGGTATCGCCGCCCACCCGATCGGTCTTGGACGCCCCACCCCGGTCCGCCGCAGGGTGGACGGCATGAGTGATCGGACGATCGCGCTGGTGACCGGCGCGAACAAAGGAATCGGATACGAGATCGCGGCGGGCCTGGGCGACCTCGGCTGGCGAATCGGTGTGGGTGCGAGGGATCGACAACGCCGCGACAACGCCGTGGAGAAGCTGCGCGCGGCCGGGACCGATGCGTTCGGCGTGCCCCTCGACGTGAACGACGACGCCAGTGTCGCCGCCGCGGCCGAACTGATCGCCTACCATGCCGGAGGGCTCGACGTCCTGGTCAACAATGCCGCGATCACCGGCGGTATGCCACAGACACCCACCGCGGTCGATCCCGCCACGGTGCGAGCCGTCGTGGAAACCAACGTGATCGGCGTCATCCGGGTCACCAACGCGATGCTGCCCATGCTGCGCGGCTCGGCATCACCGCGAATCGTCAACATGTCCAGCAGCGTGGGCTCGCTCACCCTGCAGACCACGCCTGGCATCGACATGGGCCCGGTCCCCGCTGCCTACTTGGCGTCGAAGACCTTCCTCAACGCCGTCACGATCCAATACGTCAAGGAACTGAGCGACACCGATATCCTGATCAACTTCGGCTACCCCGGTTTCACCGCCACCGACCTCAACGGCTTCCGCGGCGTCCGCACACCACAACAGGGGGCGGCGATCGCGATTCACCTCGCGACCCTGCCCGACGACGGACCGACCGGCGGATTCTTCGACGACGCCGGAACAGTGCCCTGGTGACGGGCACACCGGTGCGAACCATGACAAAGGCAGTCCGATACGACGAATTCGGCGGAATCGACGTCCTGCGCGTCGACGAGGTCGACCGCCCCGTGCCCGAGGACGGGCAGGTCCTCGTGCGGGTGAGAGCGGCAGGCATCAACCCCGGTGAGGCGGCCATACGCGCCGGCGCGATGGCGGACATCTTTCCCTCGACCTTTCCGTCCGGGCAGGGCAGCGATCTCGCCGGAGTTGTCGCCGAGATCGGTGCCGGAGCCGACCGATTCTCGGTGGGCGCCGAGGTGATCGGATTCTCCGAGAAGCGATCAGCCCAGGCCGAACTGGTCCTCGTCGACGTCGACAACCTCACACCCAAACCGAAGAACGTCTCATGGGAGGCGGCGGGCGGCCTGTACGTCGCGGGCGTGACGGCATGGGGGGCAGTGCATTCCGTACAGCTCGAGCAGGGCGAGGCCGTCGTCATCTCCGGGGCAGCCGGAGGAGTCGGCTCGCTCGCCGTTCAGCTCGCACGCCGTGCCGGGGCCACGGTCATCGGCCTGGCGAGCGACAGCAACCACGAGTGGCTGCAAAGCCACAGCGTGATCCCCGTCGCCTACGGTGAGGGCGTCATGGACCGGATCCGGGCCGCTGCACCCAACGGCATCCATGCCTTCATCGACACCCACGGCGGCGGGTACGTCGAACTGGCCCTCGCCCTCGGCGTCCCAATCGAGCGGATCGACACCATCGCTGATTTCGCAGCAGCCGCAAAGTATGGGGTCAAGACCGAACCCGGGCCCGAGGCCAGGACGGGAGCCGAGGTGCTCGCCGAACTGGCCGGCCTTGTCGCCGACGGACACCTCGAAGTACCGATCGCGAACGTCTACCCGTTGACGCAGGTTCGTCAGGCCTACACCGAACTCGAACGCGGCCACACTCACGGCAAGATCGTGCTGAGGCCCTAGCCGAGCCCGTTCGTCGCGCGGGATCAGAGCAACGTTCCCGATAATCGCTGTCCCAGAACGAGGCTGGCGCGCGCTCGATCCCAGACGTCCGGATCGTCGCTCAGATGACTCCAGTTGAGGAGCGGGCGGTCGATCTTCGTCGGCCAGGGATCGATCGGATCGGCGCCACCCGCTCGAACGCCACCGCCGTGACGTCCGCCAGAAGGCGACGGACTTCGCCGGCCTCTGGATCGACGAACCCTCGAACCGGCTCTGCCGCAATTCCGCTGGATACCAGGTGCAGACCAGGCCCCTGGTTCGTCACCGACCACCTCCCGCTCCGACGCTCTGACGCAGGTCCAGGGCGTCGAACCGGTGTGTGTGCCAGATTCGGCGCGAGCGTTCTTCGGGGTAGGGCTGGGTGGTCGGCTCGGCGCTGTAGACACGAGTGGATCGTGTTTCCGGATCGTAGGATGCCCAGCCGGGGTTTCCGGTGGTCGCGAAACGCACCCAGTCGCTGCGCATTTGGTTGGAGACCTCCAGGATCTCGTTCGCAGCGTTCGGGTGGGTCAAGGGGTGACCACGCACCTCGTCGGCGCTGAGTGTGCCGAACACCAGCAGCATATCGAGGCTGTGCGAGGCACCCTGATCCCGGCGGAAGCTCCAACACAGTTCATAGAGCCATGCGGGTCCTTGTCCGGCGTATTGCGCCTCGGCGAGATGCAGGCTCGGCATCCGGAGCAGCCAGTCGGAGTAGACGAGTTCATACAGCTGTGCGGCGGAGGCATCCGGGTAGGCGGCGCGGTATCCCCCGCTGCTGTTCAACGCGGGTGCGAGACGTTCGAGCACAGCGTTCGCCTGCTCATCGGTCATCTCTCTATCGCGCCAGGTGTTGAACAGTGAGTACTCGTCACGGGTGTGCCCGATGAGCAGGTCGATATCCCGCGCGGCACCGTTGGCCAGCGCAGGCCACGGCGCAATAGGGAGTACGACTCCATCGACAACCGGTGAGAACGGCGTAGGCGTCAGCGCTGTGGGTCCCCACGATTCGACGAATTCCGGCATCTTCCGAAGCACCGCGTCGGTCGCCTCGGTCAGCCCACGCGGCGGTATATCGGCGAGCTCGTCGACGGTGGCGCGGACACCGAGTTCCGCGGCGATCTTTGCGGAGATCGCGTCGGCGAGCTGTGGGGAGAAGTAGGTGCCCGGCAGGCTTTGCGATATCGCACGACGAAACAGCCCGGCTGCCATGGGCATCGTGAGCAGTGCCGCGATGGAACCCGCTCCGGCGGATTGGCCGAACACGGTGACGTTGTCGGGATCGCCGCCGAATGCGGCGATATTGTCCTGTACCCACCGCAAGGCTGCGACCTGGTCGAGGATGCCCCGGTTGTCCGAGGCTCCAGCGATGTGGGCGAAGCCTTCCACGCCCACTCGATAGTTCATGCTGACCATCACCACACCGCACGCGGCGAGGGTCGCACCGTCCTGGTGCGGGTTGCCGGCGGTGCCTTCGAGGTATCGACCCCCGTGAATCCACACCATCACCGGCAACCGGGCGGTACCGAGCTCGGGTGACCAGACATTGAGCGTCAAGCAGTTCGCGGAACCATCATCGGTACAGCCGGAAACCGATGACATCACCGAACCTTGATGGCTTGCCTGAGGAACCGCTGGACCGAACTCCGACGTGTCGCGGACACCATCCCACTGCTGCACAGGAACGGGCTCCCCGAACCGACGCGAGCCGAAAGGCGGCTCCGCGTAGGGGATCCCCCGGAAGACCACGACTGCGTTCTCCCATCTGCCACGCACGACTCCCGCAGCCGTTCGGATCTCTGGTTCCAACCTCCCCCTACCTTCGCCGCGCAGGCCAGAACGCCCACCGGGCACACCGACCACCCCGTCCATGTCGTTCACCGACGCCAGATCGCCGGTGATGATGCCACATTGGGGCTGGCGATAGCTATGTTAGGCCCTCCAAGCCTGACCTCCGATAAGTGAACCTTATCGGAGGTTAGACCGCATGTGGCACTCCGATGATCCCGAGCAAAATACGTTTCGTAGCGTTGGTCGCGACCAAACGAAATATCAACGGAACGCATCAAAAACTGGGCACCCCGGTTGGGTGCAGATTTCAGCAGATGAGGATCGACCCGACGGACAAGAGGCTGGGCATGGGGCCGCATCGGCCGGGAGCGAAAGCGCCGCGGTCCCCCGCCGCCCGGCATCGGAGGTGCAGTCGCGGCGAATCTCCGCAAGGACGGCGGTGAAGGCTTGAAGGACAGTCGCTCGAGATCCGGCGCTGAGGAAAGTTCCGGCGCTCCGTCGAACCGAACAGAACCCGGGCGAGAAAATTGCGTACGGAATCCGGCGCTGAGGAGTTATCGCGGTGCGCAGCCTCCCCGAAGTGTGCGGCTGTCCGATGACGGTTTCCTGAACTTCCAGGCCGAAACAGATCCCGCCGCGCGTCGCCATGGCCGATGGTCGGGCGAATAGTCTGTGGACGGGAGAGGAACGTGATGAGTATTGAGACATCTATCCCGTTGCACGGCGCGGCATTCTTATGCCCTGCGCTCATGGAGGTGGCCCGCTGCCGAGACTGTGACCTGGGGTGGAACGACCGCGATGGCAGAACGGGCGTGTGATGTCACCGGTGCGGGTGGTCCGTTCGGCTTTCCGTTGCGCGAAGCGGCATTTTATGTCCTCTCCGGCATGCCAATAGCGTCGGATTTCATGGATTGGAATTTTCAGTCGGCGGTAGAACTGGCTGCTGCGTTGCGTGCTGGTGCGGTGACATCGGTGGAATTGACCCATGAGGCGATCGCGCGTATCGAGCGGGACGACAAGGCGATCAACGCGATCTGCGTACCGGATTTCGATCGTGCGCGGGCCGCCGCGCGCCGTGCCGATGAGGCGCGCGCCCGCGGCGAGGATCGGCCGTTGCTCGGTATTCCGGTGACGGTCAAGGAGTGCTACAACATGGCCGGGCTGCCCACGACCTGGGGCATTCCGCAATACGCGAACTATGTGCCGGCCGAGGACGCGGTACAGGTCTCGCGGTTGAAGGCGGCCGGCGCGGTACTGCTCGGTAAGACCAATGTGCCGTTGATGCTGCGAGATATTCAGAGCTTCAACGAGATCTACGGCACCACCAACAATCCGTGGGATCACGGCCGCACGTCGGGTGGGTCCTCCGGCGGTTCGGCGGCGGCCTTGGCGGCCGGGTTCGGCGCGCTGTCCATCGGCTCCGACCTCGCCGGTTCGCTGCGCACCCCCGCGCATTTCTGCGGTGTCTACGGACACAAGCCGACACTCGGGCTGGTGCCGACCCGCGGCATGGTCGCGCCGCCCGCGCCGGCCTTGCCGATCGACCTCGACCTCGCCGTCGTCGGCCCGATGGCGCGCACCGCCCGTGACCTCGCGCTGCTGCTCGAGGTGATGGCAGGACCGGACCCGCTGACCCACGGCGTCGCCTACGACGTCGCACTGCCGCCCGCGCGCCACGAGCGGCTGTCGGACTTCCGTGTCCTGATCATCGAGGACCATCCGCTCATTCCGACCGGATCGGCGGTGCGGGCGGGGGTGAACCGGGTCGCCGAGGCGCTCGTCGAGGAGGGCGCCCGCGTCGAACGGCGCAGTCCGCTGCTGCCCGATCCGACCGAAGCGGCGACGCTCTACATGCTGTTGATGTTGTCGAACGCCGCCACGAGCCTTCCGGTCGACGTGTACGAACAGCTGCGGACCCGCGCCGCCGCCCTGAGCGCGCACGACAGGAGTCTCGATGCGGCGCGGCTGCGCGGCATGGTGCTCAGCCACCGCGACTGGGTCGAGGCGAACAACCGTCGCGAACTCCACCGCCAGGGCTGGCGGCAGCTCTTCGCCGAGTTCGATGCCGTGGTGTGCCCGATCACGCCCACTCCCGCCTTCCCGCACGACCACAACGGAGATCTGCAGGACCGCCACATCGACATCGATGGCGTCGCGTACCCGTACTTCGACCAGCTCGTGTGGGCCGGTGTGGCCACGATGCCCGGCCTGCCTGCCACCGCCATCCCCGCGGGCCGGTCCCCCGAGGGACTGCCGGTGGGAGTGCAGCTCATCGGTCCGATGTTCGAGGACCGCACCCCGCTGCGGCTGGCCGAACTGCTCGAGCAGAAGATCGGCGGCTTCCAGGCACCGGAATAGAGCGCACTACCGAGGCACCTTTCCGATCGCCGGCGTGCCCCCGTGGTGTCGTAGGCTGATTTCTCGCGCCGGACGTTCCGGCGCGGACAGCCGAACACCGATATGAACGCGGGAGCCGAGCCATGGACGATCGTTCCAGCGTGGTCGCGGTTCCCGAGTCGGTGCGCACCGAGTTGCGCCGTGGGGTGCGCAGCGTATTGGTGGATGCCGCGGCATTGCGGTTGGTGCGTGATCGCTTCGACGACGGCCAAGCCGGTTCGCTGCGCCGCTATCTTGAAGCGTCCCAATCGGCGAACACGCTGCGCGCCTACCGGTCCGACTGGGTGGCGTGGTCGGCATGGTGCGCCACCGAGGGCCGCCAGGCATTGCCCGCCGACGCGCTGGATGTCGCCGTCTATCTGGCCGCGGCCGCCGACGCACGCCGCGACACCGGCGAATGGGCCTTCGGTCCGGCGACGCTGGAACGCAAGTCGGCCGCCATCGCGGCGGTGCACGCGGCCAATGGCCTGCCATCGCCGACGCGATCGGATGTGGTGCGCCTGACGCTGCGCGGTATCCGCCGTACCCGCCGCGCGCAACCCAAACGCAAACGCCCCGTCCTGCTGCACACCCTCGACCAACTGCTCGGCGGGCTCCCCGAACCGGGCTGGCCCACCGAACCCGCCCGCCGCAGGGACGCGCTCGCACTGCTCGTCGGTTTCGCCGGCGCGTTGCGCCGCAGCGAACTGGCCGGTTTGCGTATCGGGGACGTCGAGGTGGGCCTCGACCACACGACCGGCGAACCGATCCTGCTGATCCGGCTGCCCGCGACGAAGACCGACCCGACCGGCGCCGCGGAACAGCGCGTGGCCCTTCCGCGGGGCCGCCGCCCCGCCACCTGCCCGGTCTGCGCCTTCGCCGATTGGTTGCGGCTGCGCGAAGTGCACGCCGCCGCAAGCACTCCGGGCGTTCGCGCCTGGCTCGCCGGTCTTCCGGCGAGATCCGCCGACATCCACCGGTGCCACGGCTTCACCGGCACGACGCTCACCGATGCGGACCTTCCGCTCTTTCCCACCATCACCCGCCACGGCGCGATCGGCGCCCACGCGATGTCCGGGCGCGCGGTCGCCGAACTGGTCAAGCGCTACGCGGCCCGGGCCGGGCTCGACCCCGCCTTGTTCTCCGGCCATTCGCTGCGTGCCGGATTCGCCACCCAGGCCGCGCTCGGCGGCGCCAGCGACCGCGAGATCATGCGCCAAGGCCGCTGGTCCAACCCGCGCACCGTCCACGGCTACATCCGCACCGCCAACCCGCTGGAAGACAACGCGGTCACCAAGCTCGGATTGTGACCGCAGAAAGTTTGCCGCTCGAGAGATCGAGCAGACAATCCTCACGGATATCCCGCAGTAAGTGCAGTTGGATAGCGTGCCGACGGGAAAGTTGCGGTGAATCTGAAGATATGCTGAATGTGTGCTGTCAGCACCGGCGCCCATGCTGGCCGTCTCCGGACGGCCACCGCGGAAACACGGCCGATGGGCATTCGAGATGAAATGGGACGGCATTCGCGCCATCGCGCGCTGCCGCGACGGGGACTGCCGTTTCTACAGTCGCAACAATCGTGATCTGAGTGGGTCGTTTCCCGAGCTCACAGCGGCGCTGGCGGATCTGGGCGAGCTGATCCTGGACGGGGAGATCGTCGCGCCCGACCCGAGGACGGGGGCGCCGTCGTTCGGTCGCCTTCAGCGGCGGATGCATGTGGTCTCGCCCAGCGCGGAGTTGCTGCGCGGATTCCCGGCCCAGTATCTCGCCTTCGATGTGCTGGCCGCCGACGACGAGGTCCTCCTGAATCTGCCCTATACCCAGCGCCGCGAGCGCTTGGCCGGACTCGCGCTCGACCGGCCGCTGGCCCGCACCCCACCGCATTACACCGATGTCGATCCCGACCTGCTGATGGAGGTCGCCCGCGAGCACAGCCTGGAGGGCATCGTCGCCAAGCGTCTGGATTCCGCCTACTACCCCGGCCGCCGCTCCCCGCTGTGGATCAAGACGCCGCTGCGTAGGACGACGGAGGTCGTCGTCGCGGGCTGGCTGCCCGGCACGGGACGTTTCTCGACGACGTTCGGTTCGCTCGCGCTCGGCGCCTACGACGACCACGACCAGTTGGTGCACATCGGCAACGTCGGCACCGGATGGACCATGCGCGATCGTCGCGCCCTGCAAGCGCGACTGAACGAATTGTCCCGCCCGGATACTCCTTTCGACGTTCCCCCGCCGCGCGTGGTCGCCGCCTCCGCGCACTGGGTGGAACCAGTCCTCGTCGCCGACATCGAATATCGTGAAGCCACCCCCGAGGGCCTGCGCCACCCCAGCTGGCGCGGATTGCGCCTGGACAAGACGCCCCATGAGGCGAAGATGCCTTCATAGGATCGGATGCAACACCGTATTGCCGATTGATCCCAACGTTTGTGCTGGTAGATCACTCGCCGCGCTAGCGCACTCCTCGATCTCGGCATGCGACCTGCGCCGCTGCACTGGATGCATCAATGTTGCATCTGATACACCATTTCGGTGGACGAGGCTCCGGGGTCGGCGCGGTTGGTTCTAGCGAGCAACGTCGTGCACTTGAACGCCGAAGAAGCGGTGTCGAGGCGATGCTGGAGGGCTGGGCGCGCCAACAGCGCGCTCGGTGAGAGTGCGTGTACCGATTCCGCGGGGATGTGGCGAACATGGCTCACCGCGGCTACGGCGGTGCCTCAGGGCGAGGCTCAGCAGGTGCCGTTCTGCACCGGATAGTGGATGACGACCGCACCACCGGTGGCGTAGTTGGCGACATCGGCAGCCACCCGCCGGCCCTGCGGAGACGCCCTCGCCGCGGTCATTGCCGCGGCGTCGGCGAACTCGGCCTCGAAGACCGCGAAGTACGGCGTCTGTCCCTGCGTCGCTGCCACCTCGAAGCTGTAGCGCCACGCGAGCAGGCCGGGCATGCGCGCGACCAGCGGGAGGTGGTTGCTCACGTAGTAGTCGCGGAAGTGGTCGGGATCGGCGGGCTCGGGATACAGGACCATCAGCTTGTACATAACAACTCCCGTTCAGGCGGCGAGCGACCACAACACCCGGGAGATCTCGGGCCGTCGCCATACCGGCATCACCCTAAAGGCACACGAGCAGGGGCACGAGCGAATATCCGCGCTCATGCCGCTGATTCGCGGATCGAACACCCAGCGTGACGCGTGGGTGTTCGAAATACTCGGTCACCTTGACCAGATCCGCGAGGTCCATGCCGCTGCCGACAGATTGTGTCCCAGATTCTGGAGCGCCACCGCGATCTGCTCGGCCGCCGGCTCCGGCACCGATCCATCGCACCCGGCTCAATTGCCCAAACCCGGCCCGGTGGCTCGAACGGTGCCGTCCTCGAAGACCAGCCGATAGATCGCGGGCGATCGGCATCGCGCTGTGGAACGCCCAGCCCACCTCGCGGCGACCGAACGCGATCAGCGCCCGGGAGATGAAGGTTCCGTGGCTGCCGATGACGACGGTCCGGGCGCGGTGCCGCTGCGCCAACTCCGTCAGGATCGCGGTGGCACGTCCGGAGAGCTGTTGCAGACTCTCACCTCCGGGCCTGGCGAACGATGGGTCGGCCCAGCTTTGGGCGTGGTATCGGGCGTAGTCGGGAGTCGGACCGATCCCGGAATCCCACTCGCGTAATCGGTTGTCGGTGAGGACCGGAAGGCCGGTGGAACGGGCCAGGGGTTCGACGGTTTGGACGGCGCGCAGGTAGGGGCTGGAGACGATCGCGGCAGGTTGTTCGGCGGCCAGTTGGGTCACCAGTCGCTGGGCCTGCCCTCTACCCGCGCCGGTCAACGAACGCTCGTGGTCACCCGGTCCACCCGGTCGCGGGATGAAGGGCTGCGCGTGGCGAACCAGAACCAGCACGGATCGCATGGACACCTGCCGCACTCCCGCCCCTCCTTCCGGGTTGTCTCGTCAGCACGGGGCTCGATCGGAAACGACTGCGATGTGTCTACTCCCGTGGCCGACGACGAACGCGGCCGCTTTGCCGTGGGCGGCGGTTCCGCTCGCACGCACCGAAGGGAATGCCGACCGGTCCTGCGCGAGGCGCCGCACCACCTCCGGGAGCAAGGTGTGCTCGGCGTCGAGGACCCGCGCGCCGAGCGTGTCGGCGGTGTCGCCGGGCAGGACCGGCACCTCGGCCTGGGCGAGGACCGCACCGGAGTCGTATTCGCCGGAGACGACATGGACGGACGCGCCGCTGACGGAGTCTCCGGCGTCGAGAACGGCTCGGTGCACGTGCCTGCCGTACATGCCGGGGCCGCCGTGGCGGGGCAGCAAGGCGGGGTGGACGTTGATGATCCGGCCGGCGAATTCGGCTTCGGTGCGCGGCCCGATCTTCTTCGAATATCCGGCGGTCACCACGAGTTCGGCCGAGTGCTCGACGAGTGCGGCGCGGATGGCTTCGTCCGGGTCGTCGTGGGTGCGCCCGGACAGGTGCCGGTCGGGGATCCGGTGGTCGCGGGCGTAACGCAGCGCACCGGAGTCGCTGTTGTTGCTGATGACGAGCACGATCCGGAACCGCGCGCCCGGGTCGAGGGAAGCGTGGTGCAGCGCACGCAGATTGGATCCGTTGTGGGAGGCGATCACCGCGATCCGAAGCTCCGGCATGGTCACTCAGTCTTTCACAGCGACCACCGTGCGCAGGCAGCGACGCGAGTCCGGGCGTCGCTGCCTGCGCACGGGACGAGCCGGGGTCTTGCCATGCCCCGGCCGCGGCGGCGTAGTGGTCAGCGGTCGGCGTGCGGCCGGTGGGCGTGGTCTTCGAGGGGAGCGGGCCACTGGTCGATGTGGGTGAGGGGGGTGCGGCGGCGGGCTGGGAGCAGATCGAGGAAGCCGCGATCGGCGCGGAGTCTCGAACGGGCTCGGCCGACGTAGTATCCGACGTGCTGGGCGTCGCGATGCCTGCGGCGGGCTTCGGCGAGCCATCCGGTGGCCTGGCGCACGGCGTCGGTGCGGGTGAGGGGTGGGTCGGTGGGCAGCAGCAGGGTGGCGTGATCGGGGTCGGCGACGATCGCGGAGCCGAGGTGTTGCAGGCAGCGGCCGATGCCGGGGTCGTCGTCGAGCGCGCGGTAGCCGGTCAGGGCGAGTTGCCAGCAGCGCAGGGCTCGGCGGGGTTCGCCGCGGGCCCACCACAGAGCGCCCATGGTCTCGTGGGTCTGCGCGCGTCCGTCGGGATCGAGGCCCGCGCGGGTGAGAGATTCGGCGAGTTCGAGACGATCCTGCGCGGCGTCGAGGCGTCCTTGCCGGATGTGCACCACCGCGAGGTTGATCAGTGCGCACACCTCACCGGCGACGTCGTCGCGCGGCAGCAACCACCACGCGGTCTCCAACTGGTCGGCCACCTTGTCGAGATCCGGCGCCGCGGTGGCCAGCGTGCCCAGGGCCGTCTGATGTTCCCAGCGGGCAGCCAGGCTCGTGGACAGCCGCCGCGGCCGATAGCCCCGCGGCCGCGCGTTCAGCCGGCCCGCCCGCAGCATCACCAGGTCGCGGTTCAGCTCGTCGATGCCGGGAAGTGAGCGCAGGTCGTCGGCCAACCCATTCGCGTTCTCCCCCAAACCCTTTCGGGCGTACCACACGTCCAAGGCGTGGCCGAGGCGTATGAGATGCCCGACCGCTACCTGGGGGAATTCCACACCCGGATCGGTTTCGGTGTCCGCTGCCGCCGCGCACGCGGCCACCAGGGCGCGCAGGTAGGGTTCCTCGGTCTCGAACCAGCGGCGAGCGCCTACGGCGAAGCGCCGTGACTCCAGCGCGATCGCCCAGCGGCCTGCTCGATCGGCGTAGTGGTGCAGTAGCGCGGTCAGCGCCGCGGCCCACTGCGGTCCGGCGGTCACCGTCGCGCGATCCGGAAACTTCGGCACCAGACGCACGCAGAACCGCTGCGCGCCATCGGGGGCGAGGACCCCGCGGCGGCGCAGACCCTCCAGCAGTTTCGCCGCGGTGCGCGCCGAGGGTTCTCGGGCCAGCGGCAACCGCCCCGGCGTGTCCCGAATGGCGTTGAGCACTGCGAGCAACGCGACGGTTTCGTAGTCGTGCACCGGCAGGTCCCGCAACACAGCGGCGATGAGGTGCCCGTTCAACGCCGCGACTTGCCGTGGGGGCGGCGCGGCCACCCGCGGTCCGGCGTCGGCCAGTGCGGGGCCCGGTTCGACGAGACCGGCGATCAGGTCCATTTCACGGGCGGTGCGCACCTTGGTGCGATACCCGCGGGCGAACCGGGACAGCGCATAGGTCGCGGCCGCGGCGATGAACAGCACCGACAACCAGCGCAGCGGCCCGTTGAAGAACTGCACGAGGGCGTTCTCGCCGAACGAGTTCACCACCAGGGTGCGCACCAGCTCGAACAGCACGGTGTAGGCGACCAGCGACGCGGTGCCCAGAAAACCGATCCAGATGGACGATCGCGGCGTCGCGGTCTGCCCGACCGGTTCGGTGGGTTCGGTCGATGTACTCACCCGGTTCCTCCCTTGCCCCACCGGTGGCCACCGATGGGGTCCGCTTCATCGCAGCACTCCACCGGTCAGCCCGGGCACGACCCAGCGCCGCCAGGTGACCAGTAGCAGCGCCACCGGCAGCACGGCCGATACCAGCGCTCCCGCGGCCAGTTGCGCGATGTTCTCACCGAATTGCCGTGCTTCGCCCCACAGCAGCAGCGACCACGGGCTCGCTCCCGCTCCGCTGACCACGAGGCCGATGAAGAAGTCGTTCCACACCTGGACGAATTCGAGCACCGCCACCGCCCCCAGCGCGGGCCCGGAGGAGGCCAGCACGCGCTGGGCGATGGTGCCCGGACTGGCCAGGCCGTGCAGGGCGTCGGAGGCCGTGCTGCCCGGTGGGGCGAGCATCGCGCCGCGCAGCACGAGGATGGCGACCGGCAGTCCGGCGGCGGCGTGCACGAGGATCAGCGGGATCCGCGTTCCCGACAGCTCGTAGGCGTCGACGAGACCGTCGAGCGGCCCGAGGTAGGTTTGCGCCGGGATCACCGCGAGCACCACCAGTGCCACGACGGCCAGCCGGGCGGCGGTGCCGTTGGGTCGCAGCGCGGCCAGCCGGTAGGCCACCGGAACGGCCGCGGTCACCACGACCACCGTCGCGATCCCCGCGA
Organism: Nocardia sp. NPDC005745; assembly: GCF_040630775.1. Classification (NCBI taxonomy): domain Bacteria; kingdom Bacillati; phylum Actinomycetota; class Actinomycetes; order Mycobacteriales; family Nocardiaceae; genus Nocardia; species Nocardia sp. NPDC005745. The sequence continues at coordinate 230,485 of NZ_JBEXYF010000005.1, read as the reverse complement.
CCCAGGCGGTGGTCTGCAATGAGCGCCACAATCCGTCGTCGCCCAATACCAGAGCGACGGCGGAGAATCCGAAGCCCTCGTGTCTGTGCACACCGGTGTAGGCGAGTACGCCGATCGGGTACAGCACCAGCAGCGAGACCAGCACGATGCCCGCCGCGCGCCCGGGACCGATGCGCCGCCGTCCCGCCACCGAGATCGCGCGCACCGCCGACCAACTCGCGCGGTGCCTGCGCACGTCCACTTGCAGCAGCCAGGCGACCGCGCCCACCAGCACCGCCAGCGGCAGCGTGTAGGCCGCGGCGACGCCGGGGTCGGCGTCGGCGTCCAGCCGCCACCAATGCACGGTCGCGCTGTCGACCTGGTACTCGAGCGCCCCGGGCACCCCGATCAGCACCACGTCGAACACGCGCGCGGCCGCGACCCCCACGGCCAGCCCGGCGATCAGCAACACCGGGCGCAGCAGCTCGTAGAGGCGGATCGCCAGCGGCCTGCCGTCGTCGCGGTAGAGGTACCCGGCGCGCGCCGGATCGGCCTCTATCGCATGGATTCCCGCACGGAACAGCGCGGTGAGGAAGCCCAGCCAGGTCCACAGGAACGCCGACCCGAGCATCGCCGCCAGCCACCACCGATAGATCCCGACATCCTGGATGTCCAGCCATCGGGCGCCGTTGCCGAAGATCACCCGGAACGCCACCCCGGATACGAACGCCGACACGCCGAACGGAACGATCAGCGGCAGCCACAGCCATCGCGCCGCCCGCCCCCACCAGGCGATCGCCAGCGCCAGGATCAGCAGCCCGATCCCGAAGGCCACCCACAGCAGCGTGCGCAGGTAGGCGCCGCGGCCGTCGGCGGTCATCGTGCCGCCCAGCAGCCACAGTCCGCCGACGGTGCCGCCGATCGCGAAGACCCACGCCAGGATTCGTCTCCGCGGCGCTTTCAGCCGCCTGCGCAGCGCCGCGGGCAGCAGCGCACTCGCGGCGACGATCGCGCACGCGAGGACCTCCACCGGGCGTGCCCGTGCGGCGATGAGGACGGTCCATCCGGCGGGCAGCGCCAACAGCGCGACCGTCAGTACCGTCGCGGGCAGTCCCGCCAGCCAACCCAGCCACCGGCGTGGCCTGCCGCCGGGAACCAGCGGTCCGCGCATGCGGCGGGTGGCCAGCTCGATGCGCAGACCGTTGATGTCGAAATGCGGGGGCGAGGTCATCGGCGCTGCTCGATGTCGTCCAGCGCGGCGATCGCGCGTTCGGTGGCGTCGGTGACCCGTGTCTGCGCACCGTCACCGATCGCGATGAGGAATTCCGTCAGCACCCGCCACAGCCCTTCCCGGCCGCCGACCGGCCCGATCCGGTCGGACAGATCGAAGGTGCTGCGGGCGGCGAGTTCCCGCGCCGAGGGTGCCAGCAGCGGCGAGTAGTCCGCCTCGGTCCGCAGGTTCGGCGCCAGGAAACCGCCGTAGCGCTGGATCCACGGCAGCGGGGCGCGGTCCGCGGCCAGTTTCTCGACCAGTTCGCCCGCACGCTGGTTCGCCTGCTGCGTCACCACGATCACGTCGCCGCCGACGATCTTCGGCCGCACCGACGCGGCGGTCACCGCCGGGAACGGCACGACCCCGACGGCGTCTTCGACCTCGCGCCCGGAGGCGCGGACCGCGCTGCGCACGATGGGTTCGGCGAAGTCGGGGGCGACGACCGCCGCGGCGCGGCGGTGCTGGAACACGTCCCGGACGGCGTCGGAGAATTGCCTGGTCAGGGCGACGCCGACGCCACCGGGGAAGGCGTGGCGTTGCCCCCACAACACTCCCAGATGCCCGAACGCGGCCCGCACCGCCGGGTTGTCCCACTCGCGGCTGTGCTTGGAGGCCAATTCGTCGTAGATGCGCGGGGATTCGGCGAGCAGCACGTTCTCGAAGAAGTCGGTCAGCACCCATCCGTCGGCGGCGGCCAGCGCGAGCGGGCGGATCGGCGTCTGGGCGAGCACCTCCATCCGGTCGACCCAGTCCCCGAGCATCCACGCGGCCGGTTCACCCAGGCCGTGGGTGGCGAACTGCTGCCGGTCGAACCACACCAGTGACTTGTCCGCGGCCTTGAACGGCACACCGTAGAGCCGATCCTCGTAACGCAGCAACTGCTGCCAGGGCTGGGCGTATCGGGTGCCGAGTTCGTCGGCCCACACCGTCTCGTCGACAGGCCGCAGTTCGTGGCGTTCGGCGAGTTCACGCACCCGTCCCGCCTGCGGAAGCAACACCACGTCCGGTGCGGACCGGCCGCCCGCGGTGAACGCGGTGTCGGTGTTGTCGCCGAGGGGGATCACTTCGACCGCGAAACCCAGGTCCAGTCCGGCCAGCACGGTGTGGAAGGCCGCCAGTTCCTGTCCGCTCCAGGACACCCCTACGCGCACCGCGTCGGAGCTGCCCAACAGCAGGTCCGGCGCGCACGCAGCGGCCAGCGGGACAACCATTCCCGCTTGCAGCACCGCTCTACGCGTGCTCATCGACCCCCGATGTCATTGCGTGCCAATCGAACCCGATTATGCGGCAAAGCCGTCACGCCGGTGGGCACTTCGCGATCTTCGTCCGCCGAAACTCCCGTGCGCGGCGGCTGCCGCTGCTCTCGCATCCTCGAGCAAGCCGCCGCCGAGGTCGCGCGCGACACTGGCGCTGAGCGGTGCCGCCTACGCCGCGCTGGGTATCCGTGCCGCTCGCTACCGGTTGTCGCTGCCCGGTCGGGCCGCGCGGTTCGAGCGCCGCTGCCGTGACCGTGGGTTGCGCGTGGGCGCCGACTCGCCGGGATGGCCGCCGCCGACGCGCTCGACCGCATCCGAGCCCTGCCGGCGGTGCACAGCGCCGAACTGTGGGGCGTGGTGTGACCGGCCGATCGTTTCGGTGTAAGCCTTGTCACAGTCTGGTACATGAGCGTACCGTACGACTGGTACATCGGAGTACCACGCGAGGAGGTGGGCATATGCCCGCTGTGCGACTGCCAGAAGGACCAACTACCCCACCGATCGTGCAGAGCCTGCAAATCCTGACCGGACGCACCCGCACCTGGCGGCGCATGCACGAGCGCTACGGGTCGGCCTTCACCATCCAGATGCCCAGGTTCGGGCGATCGGTGGTGCTCGCCGACCCCGCCGAGATCAAAGCGCTGTTCACCGCGAGCACCGACGTCATCGACAACGTCGACGTCAACCTCGGCGAATTCCTCGGGCCCGGATCGTTGTTCGCGCTGACCGGCACGGAACACCGCAAACAGCGCAAACTGCTCACCCCGCCCTTCCACGGCCGCCGACTCGCCGTGTACGACGCGCTGATCGAAGCCGAAGCCGTCCGCGAGATGCGTTCGTGGCCCACCGGCCGCGAGTTCGCGACGATGGATTCGATGATGCGGATCACGCTGAACGTGATCCTGCGCGCGGTCTTCGGCGCCGAGGGAGCGGAGTTCGAGCAACTACGCCAGTTGCTGCCCAAACTCGTTTTCATCGGATCCGCCCTTGCCGCGTTCCCGGTGCCCAAGGGGGCGCTGGGCAGATTCGGCCCCTGGTCCCGGTTCGCGGCCTACCGCCGCCGCTACGACGACATCGTGGGCCTGCTCATCGACCGCGCGCTCCGCGACGGAATCGACGAACGCGACGACGTGCTGGCGATGATGCTGCAAGCGCGCTACGACGACGGCTCCGCCATGTCGCGCAGTGAGATCGCCGACGAATTGCTGACCCTGCTCACCGCTGGGCACGAGACCACGGCGACGACATTGTCGTGGACGATCGAGCGGCTGCGCAGGCACCCGGAGGTCCTGCGCCGCTTGGTCGCCGAAGCCGATGCCGGCGGCTCGCAGCTGCGTGAGGCGACACTGCTGGAGGTGCAGCGCGTGCGCCCGGTCATCGACGCCACCATTCGCCAGGTCCGGGCCGATACGTTGCCGCTGGGCCGGTGGACGTTGCCGAAAGGGCAGAAGGTCCTGGTCAGCATCCGGCTGATGCACGACAACGAGCAGCTGTTCCCGAATGCCCGCGCCTTCGACCCCGATCGTTTCCTCGGCGTGCGGCCCGGCACATTCAGCTGGATCCCGTTCGGCGGCGGCAGCCGCCGGTGCATCGGCGCCGCGTTCGCCATGATGGAGATGAACGTCGTGCTGCGCACCCTGCTGCGGGATTTCACGCTGGAGCCGACCGACGCCCGCGACGAACGCCCGCACTTCCGCGGCGTCGCCCTCGCCCCGGCCAAGAAGGGCCGCGCCGTGGTGCACCGCCGCACCGCGCGACCCGGTGTCCCGGCGCTCGACCACGCCGCTGGGGCGACGGCATGAGCGAGCGACTCGCCGACGTCGGCGGCGGCGTCACCCTGGCCTACGAGCAGTACGGCACGGGCGGGATCCCGCTTCTGCTGGTCGCCGGGCTCGGCCAGCAATTCCACGACTGGCCCGAGGGGTTGTGCGAGCTCCTGGCGGCGCGTGGCTACCACGTCATCCGTTTCGACAATCGCGACGCGGGCCGCTCCACGCACGGCCACTTCCCGCCACCGGGCCCGGTCGAGCTGCTGGCCCGGCGCTGGCACCGCGATCAATACACGCTGGCTGATCTGGCCGCCGACACCGTGGGCCTGCTCGACGCGCTCGAGCTGCCCCGAGCGCATCTGGTCGGCATGTCGATGGGCGGCATGATCGCCCAGACCGTCGCCGCCCGCCATCCCGCCCGGGTCGGTTCCTTGACCTCGATCATGTCCACCACCGGCGCCGCGCGCGTCGGGCGCCCGGCGTGGTCGACCTGGCGATTGATGCTCGGCAGGCCCGCCCGCACCCGCGACGAGCACATCGACCGGGCCGTGCGCATGTACCGGCACATCCGGTCGGCCGCCTACCCGTTCGACGAGTCCGCGGTGCGCGCGACGGCGGCCAGGACCTGGGACCGGGATCCGGCCCCCGCCGCGGGCGTCGGCCGTCAACTGGCGGGCATCCTGAAATCCGGTGACCGGACCGGTGAACTGCGCGCGGTGACCGCCCCGACACTGGTCGTGCACGGTGACCGCGACCTGATGGTCGCACCGACCGGCGCCACCGCGACCGCTCGCGCGATCCCCGGCGCTCGCCTGCGCACCCTGGCGGGCATGGGCCATGACCTGCCCGCCGCGGTGTGGCCGAGTCTCGCCGACCTCATCCACGAACACATCCGCACCACCGAAACCAGGAGCATCGATGCCCCGCACCTGTAGGCCACTGTCGGGCCGCCCGGTGATGATCACCGGCGCGGCCTCCGGCATCGGCCGCAGCCTCGCCCGATCGCTGTCGGCCACAGGCTCTCCCGTAGCGATCGCCGATATCGACCAGGCCGGGCTGAAAGAAACCGCCGCCGCGCTCACCGGCCCGGTACTGACCCGGGTCCTGGACGTGCGCGACGCCGCCGACCAGCTCGCCTTCGCCGACGAAGTCCGCGACTGGCTGACCGCGCCGCTCGCCGCGGTGTTCAACAACGCCGGTGTCGCGGTCTCCTCCTCGGTGCTCGACGCCGTCCCCGAGGACGACGAATGGCTGCGGCGGATCAACTTCGACGGAGTCGTCAACGGCACGCGCGCCTTCCTGCCCATCCTCGTCGAGCAGGATCACGGCGTCATCGTCAACACATCGAGCGTGTTCGGGCTGCTCGGCATGCCCAACCAAAGCGCCTACTGCGCGGCGAAATTCGCGGTGCGCGGGTTCACCGACGCCCTGCGCCAGGAACTACGCGGCACCGGGGTGTCCGCGGTGAACGTCCACCCCGGCGGCATCAGCACCAACATCGCGCACAACGCCCGGGTCCGCAAGGACCCCGAGGGCCGGGGCCGCACGCACGAGCAGATGGCGGCCGAATTCGAGGCGCTGACCCTCACCACGCCGGAGAAAGCGGCCGAAATCATCCGCCGCGGCGTCGAACACGGCAAATCCCGCATCCTCGTCGGACCCGACGCCTATCTGTTCGACCTCTTGGCGCGGGTGACACCCACCCACTACTACGGCGTGGTCGCGTTGCTCGAGCGCCGCCTGCGCACCCGCGACACCACAGGAGCACCGGCATGACCGAACACCTCGACGTCCTGATCGTCGGCGCGGGCCTGTCCGGCATCGGCGCGGCCCACCACCTGCAGGCGGCGTTCCCCGCCCGCAGCTACGCGATCCTCGAGGCACGCGACGACCTCGGCGGCACCTGGGATCTGTTCCGCTACCCCGGCGTGCGCTCGGACTCCGACATGCACACCCTCGGATACCGGTTCCGCCCGTGGACGCAAGCCGAGGCCATCGCCGACGGCCCCGCCATCCTGCGCTACATCCGCGATGCCGCCACCGACGCCGGCATCGACCGATTCATCCGCTACGGACATCGGGTGACCGACGCGTCCTGGTCCAGCGCCGAGTCCCGCTGGACCGTGCTGGCCGAACACGACGGCGCCACAAGTGAGATCACCTGCGATTTCCTGCTCGTGTGCAGCGGCTACTACCGTTACGACGAGGGCTACACACCGCAGTTCGCCGGCGTCGAGGAATTCGGCGGCCGACTGGTACATCCACAGCACTGGCCCCAGGACCTGGACTGTGCGGGCAAGCGGGTGGTCGTCATCGGCAGCGGCGCCACCGCCGTGACCCTGGTCCCGGCTCTGGCCCGGACCGCAGCACAGGTGACGATGCTGCAACGGTCGCCGACCTACATCCTGCCCGTCCCCGCCCGCGACACCGTGGCCGACCGGCTGCGGCGACTGCTGGGCCCGCGGCGCGCGTACACTGTCGTCCGCTGGAAGAACGTGCTGATCAGCACGCTGATCTACCAGTTCAGCAGGCGGCGGCCCCGGCAGATGCGCAAGTTCATCCGCGATCTGACCATCAAGCGACTGCCCGACGGTTACGACGTCGACACCCACTTCAAACCGTCCTACCAGCCGTGGGACCAGCGGCTGTGCCTGGTGCCGGACGGCGATCTGTTCCGCGCGATCCGCGACGGCCGCGCCACGGTCGTCACCGATCGCATCGACACGTTCACCGCGACCGGACTGCGCCTGGCCTCCGGGCGCGAACTCGACGCCGACGTGGTGGTGACCGCGACCGGACTGCGACTGCTCGCACTCGGCGGCATCCGGCTCGCGGTGGACGGACACGAGGTCGCGCTGCCACAGACCATGGCCTACAAGGGGATGATGCTCAGCGGAGTACCGAACTTCGCCTTCACCATCGGCTACACCAACGCGTCCTGGACACTGAAAGCCGACCTGGTCAGCGAGTTCGTCTGCCGGTTGCTGCGCCACATGGACGAGGGCGGCTACCGGCAGACCACCCCGTGGCCGGACCCCGCCGTGGCACCGGAGCCACTGCTGGACTTCCCGGCCGGCTACGTGCTGCGCGACATCGACCGCTTCCCCAAGGCCGGCTCCCGGGCCCCGTGGCGGCTGGGTATGAGCTACGGCCACGATGTGCTCACCCTGCGCTACGGCCGCATCGACGACGGCACCATCCGCTTCACCGGCGCGGACGCACCGGCCCACGATGCCCAGGCCGTGGCACAGGGGCGCGATTCCGGGCAGGTGACGCCCTGACCGCGCGCCGGTGCGCGACACCCGCCCGCCGTGCGGCTCGGGCCGGGCGCGGTGACCCGAGTGGAGAAACTAACCTGATTCTCGTGACCCGCGCCGAGCCCGTACCCCGCACCTCCGCCGACAACGGCTCGGATTCCGGGTTTCGCCGCCGCCTGCTCGACGCCATGGCCGTCGCCGTGCGCGAACGCGGATACCAGGACTCCACCGTCGCCGACGTGGTCCGCCACGCCCGCACCTCGCGCCGCACCTTCTACGAGCACTTCACCAGCAAACAGGACTGTTTCATCACCCTGCTGACCGAGCGCAACAAGGAGACGATCCAGCAGATCGAGGCCGCGGTCGACCCGCACATGCCGTGGCGCACCCAGGTGCGCCACGCCATCGAGGCGTGGATACGCACCGCACAGGACGATCCCTCCATCACCCTCAGCTGGATCCGCGTCGTCCCCGCCCTCGGCGAGGACACCCGTCACCTGCAACGCGAGGTCGGCGAAACGTTCATCGCCCTGATCCGGAAACTCACCGACACACCGGAATTCGCGGCCGCCGGACTGCGGCCACCGTCCCGGCAGGTGGCGACCATCCTGTTCGGCGGCTTCCGGGAACTCATCGCCACCACCGTGGAAGACGGCGGCGATATCGGCGGCATGGTCGAGGTGGCGGTCGAATCCGCGATCGCGCTGATCGGACCGCACACCTAGCGCTCGGCCGCGGTCACCGCTTCACCGGGCGGCGTCGACGAATGCTCCGCCGGTCGACACCGGCACCACCGCGCTGCAGTCGAGTTCCGTGGCCACCGCGACATCTTGCGCGAACCCGCCCTCGGTCAGTTCCCGGCCGGAGGCGCAATCGCGAATCAGCGCCGCGACGTCGGCGATCGCGTCGTACGCCACCGCCGCGGCATGCGCCTCCGCAGACAGCGGCCCCGCTCCGATACGCGCCAGCGCCGCGGCGATCGCCCCCGCACCCAGCCAATCCTCGACCGCGGGCCGCAACTCCGCGCCGCCGGGCCACTGCTCGCCTGCGGCGATCACCGCGACCGGCGCCCGCGCGGTACCCCACCCCTGCCCCGCGATCCAGCGAGCGACCGCGCCCGCGTTGCGCAGGCACGCCGCCACCACCGGCACACCGCTGACCGCCGCGGCGATGGCCGAACCGTTCGGTGAGGGCAGCACGAGCCGCTCGGCCACCGGCGCACGCCGCAACGCCGCCGGAGACAGCGACCACGGCTGCTGCTCGGACACCGCCCGCCGCCCCACCGCCAGCGCCGCGCCCTGCCGCGCGGCGAACTCCGCGGCCGCATCGTCGCGCCACGGGTAGGGCAGCACCTGTGTCCCTGCTTCGACAGCGACCGACACCGATGTCGTGAACGACAGAACGTCGACCACCACTACGCACGCGCTGCCGGGCCCGAGCGCCATCGCACCGGCCGAACCCCACTCCAGCCGAACACCCCACGACCGTTGCCGCGCCCACTCGGCGATCTGCGGCATGCTCGTCCCCCGATCTATGCCCCGCGCGGCGACGGCCTGTGGCACGCGAGTGCGTGCGTCACAGACTCGCCCACCGGATCACCTTCGCGCTCTCTCCGGCTCAGCCCTGCTTGGGCCGGTAGAACCATTCCTCCAAACTGAAATCTTCTCGAATCTTCTTCTGCTCCACCAGGAACTGTTTGGTCCCCGTCAGCAACTGGATGCCCAGCGGCGCGAAGATCTCGTCCGGGATGTAGCTCGGGCGCGCGGTCGCCCGTACCACCGCCTCCGGCGACTTCGACTGCGCGACCTCATAGTTCACGTAGTCGTCCCAATGCTCCTTCGCATACCGGTTGGCTTCGACCATGACCGACTGCCATGCGCCACCGAATTCCGGATGACTGTCCAGGAACTCCTGGCTGCTGACCGAGGAGCTGGTGCCCGCGAGATCGGGATGGTTGTCGTGAATCGAGTCGACCTGGTGGAAACCTTTGGCCAGAAACGATCGGAAAAACGACGACGGGTTCACATCCGGCAGCGCGACCGCCGCGATATCACCGCCGTTGAGCGGGGCCTCCGCGTCGGTGGCCAGCAGATGCACCAGCTGCGCCTGAATGCCCTCGGCCTTCAGCGCACCCTGCAGGTAGCGATCGATGTACGAACCGGATTGCACGCCGATCTTTCTGCCCGCCAAATCCTTCAGCGTCCGGATCGCCGGATCCTTCGCCACCACACCGGCGTTGTAATTCACCGCCGCGATGGCCAGCAGCCGCGTTGTCAATCCACTGCCGCGCGCGACCAGAGCGGGCGTGTCCCCGTAGGTGGCGACGTCGAGGCGGCCACCGACCAGCGCCTGATTCAAGTCGGGACCGTTGGGGAAGCTGTAGACCTCGATGTCGTCCACACCCAGCGGCTTCAGCGCAGGCAGCAAGGCCCCGCGCTGGTGGGCGAACCCGACCGGCCCGGTGAGCACGTTACCGGTGCCGATGGTGCCGATACGGAGGGTCTTGATCTCGGCGCGGGTCGCCGAGCCCGCGTCGTCGGCCCCGCAGCCGGTGACGGCCACCAACAGCGCCGACACCAGAGCGGACACGATCAGCCTGAATACGCGCATGATTCGCTTTCGTCGATCAGAGTTCGGACAGCCGCGGCGGCGGAGCGCCGTGCGGCAGACGCGGCCCCACCGCGACGAGACTGCCGGGTGTGCGGCCGCGACCCCACCCCAACTCCCTGCGGTAGCGGCCGATGTGGTCCTCGCCGACCGCGCCGGGATCGGCCAGCGGAGTCGCCTCCGGGTCGACGTACAGCGCGTCCGTGGGGCAGTACGCCTCGCACATGAAGCAGGTCTGGCAATCGGATTGCCGCGCGATGACCGGGATTCCGCCGTCGGTGCGATCGAAGACGTTCGTGGGGCACACGTCCACGCATTTGTCACAGGCGATGCAGTCACCCGCGCGCAAGATCTCGATCATGCCGCCACCGCCGAGGCGCCGCTCGCCGCGGCCGTCGCCGTCCACACCTCGTCCAAACCGCCGGACAGGATGTGGTGGTGCTGCCGCGGATCCAGATCCGGGTGATCGGCGCGTTTGCTCATCCCGCGCGTCTCCGTGCGCGCCAACGTCGACCGATACATCAACCGTCCCACAGCGGTGATCGCGGCGGCCTGCCGCGCCCGCACCCGCTCGTCTCCGGTCCCGCCGCCCAGACCGCGCGCGGCGTGCTCCCACACGTCGTCCAGATTCGCGAGCGCGGGCCGGATCCGGTCACCATGGCGCAGGTAATTCTTCTCGAACGGGATCAGCTCCTGCTGCGCGGCCTCGACCACGTCCACGGCCCGGACCGACCCACCGTGCTCCGGCCGCAACCCGGTGCGCCCGGCGCCACGCAGATCGGCACTCCGAGGACCACTCGATCGCAACGCGAACCTCGCCGCTCCGCGTCCTGCCCAACTGCCCGACGACATCGCCCACGCCGAGTTGTGGCTGCCGCCACCGGTGAATCCGCCGCAGATCCGTTCCCTGGTCGCCGCGTCACCCGCGGCGTACAGGCCCGGCACCGTGGTGGCGCAGTCGTCGTCGACGACATCGATGCCGCCGGTGCCGCGGACGGTGCCCTCGGCGAGCAGGTCCACCTCGAACCGGTCGGTGAACGGGTCGATGCCGCGCCGATCGAACTGCAGGAAGAAATTCGGCTGCCCCAGCCGCATCTGCGCCTGAACCGTCGCATCGGCACGATCGAGCTGGGCGAACACCTTCTCCCGCAGCAGGGTCCGCGCGATCACCGAACGGCCCTTGGTCGAGCCCGCGCCCTCGAGCACTCGCCCGTCCTCGTGGAAGAAGGTCGCATACCCGTAGTAGGCGGTCTTGGTGATCGTCGAACCCTTCGGCACGATCGCGTACGCGTTGGAGAATTCCATGCCCGAGAAGCGGGCGCCCACCTCGGCCGCCATCAGCGCGCCGTCACCGGTGTCGACGTTGGTGCCCAACGCCCGGGACAGGAACGCGCAGCCCCCGCTCGCGAGCACCACCGCACCCGCGGCCACGCGATAGTCCCGCTCGGCCTGGCGCTGGTAGCCCGCCGCGCCGCGCACCACGCCGTCGGCGTCGACCAGCAATTCCAGCGCCGGCGAGTGGTCGAGGATGCGCACCCCGATCCGTTTCACCCACGCCCGCATCCGGCGCATGTACTCCGGGCCCTGCACGCCGGTGCGGATCTGCGCCCCGGTACCGGGGTCCACGGGGAACGGGTACCGGCCCTCCACCGCGAGCCGATCCATGTTCGCGTAGGTCTGATCGAGCACCCGGTCCATCCAGTAGTGATCGGCCAGGTGCCCGCCCAGCGCTTCCCGGCTGGCTTTCGCGTTCGCCCGCGCGGTCGCCTCCGGCGCCACGTACCACACGCCGGTGCCGGCGGGGGCGGTAGCGCCGCTGGTCCCGCAGTAGCCCTTGTCCATCAACGTCACCTCGGCGCCCGCTTCCCTGGCGTGGATCGCGGCCCAGCAGGCCGCGGGCCCACCGCCGATCACCAAGACGTCCGTGCTGATCTGCAACGGTTCACTCATGCGTCTGCTCCTGTCGGTGCCTCGGGATTCACGCCGAGTGCGAGAAGCAACCGGCGGCGAAGTGCGGAGAATGCGGGGTCGACCACCGAACGCGGGCGGGCGACGGTGATGTCGAAGGATTCGGCGATGCGGCCATCGCGCAAAACAAGCGCCCGATCGGCCAGTAGCAGCGCCTCTTCCACGTCATGGGTCACCAGCAACACCGACTGGCGGTGCAGCGTCCACAGGCGAGCCACGAGGGCTTGCACTTTCAACCGGGTCAGCGCGTCGAGGGCGCCGAACGGCTCGTCGAGCAGCAACAGTTCCGGATTGCGGACCAGCGCCCTGGCCAGCGCCACCCGCTGAGCTTCACCGCCGGACAGCGTCGCGGGCCACACATCGGCCTTCGCGGTGAGCCCCACTTCCTCCAGCGCCGTCAGCGCCCGAGCCTTGGAAGCTCCCTCGACGCCGAGAACGACGTTGCGCCACACGCTGATCCAGGGAATCAACCGATGCTCCTGGAACACGATCGCCTTCGACCCGGGCACCTCGAACGAGCCGCCGAACCCACGATCCAGCCCGCCGATCCCGCGCAGCAGCGTGCTCTTGCCCGAGCCGCTGGCACCGAGCAGCGCGACGAATTCCCCCGGCGCGATATCCAAGTCGACCTCGCGCAGCACCGTGCGTCCGGCGAACGCGCGCGCCGCACCGCGAATGCGGACACCGGCCCCGATCGTGGCGGTCATCTACTTCCCCTCATAGCCGGTACGCCAGGACAGGAACCGGTGTTCCAGCACGCGCACGAACAGATCGGTGAGCAACCCGAGGCCCGCGTAGATCACCAGGACCAGGAAGATCTGGTCGGTCCGCAAGAACTCCTTGGCATCGTTCATCAGGAAGCCCAGCCCCGCCGGCGTGGTCTGCATCTCCGCGACCACCAGGGTGAGCCAGCCGACGCCCAGCGCCTGCCGCAGTCCGACGAAGATCTGCGGCAACGCGCCGGGCAGGATGATCTTCGTGGTCAGCTCGAACCGGTTGAGGCCAAGCGATTCCGCCGCCTCCACCAGCCGCCGGTCCACGCCGCGGATCCCGGCCAGCACGTTCAAGTAGATCGGGAAGATGGGCGCGACGATGATCAACGCGATCTTGAACGAATCCCCGATGCCGAACCAGATGATGAACACCGGCACCAGCGCCAACGTCGGCAGCATCCGCAATGCCTGCAACGGGCCGTTGACCAGATCCTCGGCGACCCGGAACAGTCCGGCCGCCACACCGCACACCAGGCCGATGCCGATGCCGATCGCCAACCCGACCGCCACCCGGCGACCGGAAGCGGCCAGATGCTGCCACAACTCACCCGACCGGATCAGCTCCCACCCCGCCTCGAGCACCTCGGTCGGCGCCGGAGTGGTCGCGCCGAGCCACGATCGGGCACCCAACTGCCAGATCACCACCGCCAAAATCAATCCGGAGGACGCCCGGACAAGGCCGAGCAGCCTGCGGGTGAACGGAGCCGGGCTTTCGCCGGTCGCCTCGGCAGCGGAAGAAGGTGGCGCCGATGTGGTCGGATCCAACTGCAATGTCATCGGACACGGTCCTCACACGAGAAGTACTGTCCGGAACAGTAAGGACCGCCGCCGGTTCACAGAATGGTTGCGATCAACGCGATCCTGAACCCGCGCCCGGCGCGGCCACCGCGCTCAGCAGGAAAGACGCGTGTTCGCCTCGGCGCCTGGATGCTCGGACCCGGATTTGCCCGGGACGGTCGTCCGGTCGAGTCATCGCTGGACGGAATCGTCCAGCCCGGCTGAGTGGTGCGCAGCCATCACCCGAACACCCGTTTCGCTCAGGCGCTCGGCAAGGGCAGGCAGAACCGTGGAGCACCCGGCGTCCAGCCGGAGCGCAGCCAGTTCGTCACCGCGCGTGCGGCCCCGATTGACGATGACGACGGGACAACCCCGTCTCGCGGCGTAGCGCACGAAACGCAGCCCGGACATCACCGTCAGCGACGACCCGGCCACCAGCACCGCGTCCGCGGCGTCGACCAGCTCATACGCCGCGGCGACCCGCTCCTTCGGCACGTTCTCCCCGAAATAGACGATGTCGGGCTTCAGCATGCCGCCACAGTGCGCGCAATCCACCATCCGGAAGTTTCCGGTGTCCCCGACCACCGCGTCCGCGTCGGGCGCGACCTCGAGGCCATCGGTCGTCACGGCCTGCGCGAAGCCCGGATTGGCCGCCTCCAGCCGGTCGGCCAGCGACATCCGCGACACCAGCGACGCGCAGCTCAGGCAACGCACCCGCGCGTAGGTGCCGTGCAGATCGATCACCCGTCGATGCCCCGCCTTGGTGTGCAGCAGATCCACATTCTGGGTGATCAGCCCGGTGACCACGCCCATGCGCTCCAGCCGTGCCAGCGCACGATGCCCGGGATTGGGGCGCGACCCGTCCATGCGCCGCCAGCCGACGTGATTGCGCGCCCAGTACCGCTGCCGGAACACCGGATCACCGACGAACTGCTGGTAGGTCATCGGGTTGCGAGGCGGCGAGGACGGACCACGATAGTCCGGGATCCCGCTGTCGGTCGAGATCCCGGCGCCGGTCAACGCGACGACCCGGCGCCCCTCGAGCAACCGCACCAGCTGCTCGAACCCGTCGCCCAGAGGTGTCCGCGCAAACTCCGACATGCCGTTCAGGGTACGGCGACGGCCGAACGGCCGCCCCGCGCGGGGAAGAGTCCGGCGAGGTCAGACGCGCCGCATCACCGAAACGACCTTGCCGAGCACGACCGCTTCGTCGCCATCGATCACCTCGTAGGCCGGGTTGCGCGGCTCCAGGTACACATGACCGTTGCGCCGCCGGTACACCTTCACCGTCGCCTCACCATCGATCATCGCCGCCACGATCTCGCCGGAATGCGCCTCGTGCTGCTTGCGCACCACCACGAGGTCGCCATCGCAGATGGCCGCATCGATCATCGAATCACCGCGTACCCGCAGCCCGAACACCGTGCCGCGCCCGACCAGCTCACGCGGCAACGTCATCATGTCCTCGGCGTGCTCCTCGGCCAGGATCGGAGCGCCCGCCGCGATGTCACCGACCACCGGTACCGCCACCGAATCCTCCGCGATCTCCCGCCGCGCGGGCGCGTGCAGAAACATCCGCACGTCGATCGGCCGCGACACCGTCCGGCTGCGGCGCAGGAAACCACGCTCCTCCAGGCTCTTCAGATGCTTCGACACCGACGACGCCGACCGCAGACCCACCGCGTCACCGATCTCACGGGTATTCGGCGGATACCCGTGCCGGACAACCCAGTCCCGAATCGTGGCGAGAATCCGCTGCTGCCGCGGCGGTAACGTCGAGGTGTCGAGATGCTCGAACGCGTCGAGCGGGTCGTATCCGGTCACCCGGGGAATGGTAGAGGCACGAGCGGACACTACCGCCGGGCCACCGCACCTGGCACGCCGAACAGCGCCCGATCGGAATCGGGAACCCAGCAGGCCGCGGCGGTATCCCGGTTGTAGTTGTCCGCGACGTGCTCGACCAAATGCCGCAGACCCGGATGCCGGTTGCCCGCCGACCACAACAACGCCAGCGGATAGGCGGGGGTGGGATCGACGATCATCAGGCGCCGCACGTTCGGATGCCACGGCGTCTGGCCCCCGTCGCCGCTGAACGTCGTCAACGACGACGAGTCCGCGATACGTTCGACGATCTCGGCCATACCCACCAGCGGCCCCCTGGTGTCGACCGCAATCCCGCTGAACGCGCTGAGATCTCGATAGAAGTCGGCCCACTCCGACGGCACGGCCGCACCGGGCACCCACACCGGATGCCCGGCGATCTCGCGCAACGCGATCGTCGACCGGCCCGCGAACGGATGGTCCTTACCCACCAGCAGATACAACGGCTCCAAATACGCGGGAGCGGCGACGATATCGTCGGGCAGAGCCACCGGGCCGCCGTTCGCGCGCGCGAGAGCAGCATCGACGATGCCACCGCGCAACGCTTCCCGCGAGGTCGTGATCATATTCGACATGACGATCTCGGTGTCGCGGTGCGGATGACGCGCGAGATAGAACTCCATCAAATCGGTCGCGGCCATCCGTTTCCCCAGCACCGCGACCCGCAACGGCCGCACTACTTCGCGCACCGCCCGCACCGCGGCCTCGGAGCAGGCGAGCAAGGAACGCGCGTACGGCAGCAACCGGGTACCGGCCGCTGTCGGCACACTGCCGCCGCGTCCGCGGTCGAACAGCTCCGTTCCCAGCTGCGACTCGAGCTTCGCGATGCGCTTGGACACCGCCTGCTGGCTGATCCCCAGCACCGAGGCCGCGTGACCGAACTGCTGCTCCTCCACCACCACGACGAACGCGCGCACCGCCGCGAGATCAAGCTCCACGCGCCACCTCCAGCGACAACCCTACGTTGTCCCCCATGCCGTATCCCAAATCCGGCATCGACCTTCATCACTGCTCACATGGACGCACAACCACGATCGACCGACAGAGCCTACAACCATTCGGTGTTCATCCGATCCATGGGCGGCGGCCGCATCACCTCCACCTCCGTGATCGGGCCCGCATAACGCTCCACCTCCACCAGCGTGAGCTGTCCGGCGCACCCCTGGCTGAGCGTCGAAGAGGGACGATCGGCGATGAGCACGTTCGGATTACCGTGGCGGCAGAATGTCGGGTCCGCCGGGTCGGGGTCGTACCACGCTCCGGTGGACAACTGCGCGACACCGGCCCGCACCCCGTCGTCGACCACCAGACCGGCCAGGCAACTGCCCCGCTCGTTGAACACCCGCACGATCTCACCGGCACGCAGACCCCGCGCGTCGGCGTCCGAAGGATGCATCCGGATCGGTTCACGCCCGGAGATCTTCACCGACCGGCTGTAGGCGCCCACGTCGAGCTGGCTGTGCAGCTTGGTCCGCGGCTGATTCGCCACCAACTGCAAGGGGAACCGCGCCGCCGCCGCACCACCGAGCCACTCCTCCGGCTCCAACCACACCGGATGCCCCGGGCAATCGGCGTACCCGAAGCGATCGATGGTCGCGGAGAAGATCTCGATCTTCCCGCTGGGCGTGCTCAGCGGATGCCGAGCCGGGTCGGCGCGAAAGTCCGCCGCCAACACCTGATTCGGGTCCGGAACCGGAAGCTCGAGGACCTCACCGGCCCAGAACGCGTCGAAATCCGGCAGCTCGTGCCCCGCGCGCGACTGCTCGACACGCCATCGCTCATACAGATACCGCAGCCACTCGACCGCCGAACGCCCCTCGGTGAATTCCTTCCCGACACCGAGCCGTTCGGCCGTCTCGGCGAAGATCGAATAGTCGTCGCGCGCCTGCCCATACGGGCGAGTCAGCGCTTTCATCGGGAAGAACGAACGGTCGCCTTCCCCCACGCCGTAGTCGTCGCGCTCGATCGACATCGTGGCCGGGAGCACGATATCGGCGTGCCGCGCGGTGGCCGTCCAGAACGCATCGTGCACAACCACCGTGTCCGGACGACCGAACGCCGTGCGCAGCCGAGCCAGGTCCTGATGGTGATGGAACGGATTGCCGCCACACCAGTACACCAACCGCACTTCCGGATACACCAGCTCCCGGCCGTTGTAGCGGAAGGGCGCGCCCGGCTCGAGCAGCATGTCCGCGATCCGTGCGACCGGAATGAAGGCGTCCACGCCGTTGCGCCCCTGCGGAAGTCGCGGCGCGGGCACGCGCGCAGGCTCCCCGATACTCGCGGCCGACCCGTACCCGTGTCCGAAGCCGCCTCCGGGAAGCCCTATCTGCCCCAGCATCGCCGCGAGCGCCACACCCGCCCACAGCGGCTGCTCACCATGGCGCGCCCGCTGCAACGACCAACTCACCGTCACCAGGGTTCGCGCGGCAGCCATCTCGCGGGCCAGCGTCCGGATCCGGACGGCCGGCACACCGGTGATGGCCGCGGCCCACTCCGGATCCTTGACCACTCCGTCCACCGCACCACGCAGGTACTCCGCGAAGCGGTCGCAGCCCACCGTGTACTCGCGCAGGAACTGTTCATCCGCCAAACCCTCCGCGTCCAGCACCTGGGCGAGCGCCAGCATCATCGCCACGTCGGTACCCGGCCGCGGCGCGATCCACTCCGCTTCGCTCTCCCGCGGGGTGTCGTCGCGCAGCGGGCTGATCGACACGAAACGGCAACCCCGCGCCCGCGCCGCCGCGATCCAGCCGCGCATGTTGTGGCGCGAGACCCCGCCCGGCGACACGGCCGCGTTCTTCGGCGACAAACCACCGAAAGCCACCACGAGCTCGGAATGTTCGGCCAAGACCGTCTTCGCCGTCGCCTGTTGCGTCACCCAGCCGATATCACCGATGACATAGGGCAGGAACACCGTCGAGGTACCCAGGCTGTAGCTGTTCACGTGCCGGACGTAACCGCCGAGACAGTTCAAGAAGCGGTGCAATTGACTCTGCGCGTGATGGAATCGCCCGGCGCTGGCCCAGCCGTACGAGCCGCCGTACACCGCCTGCGCTCCATGCTCCTGGTACACCCGGCCGAGCTCGCCGGCCAGCAGGTCCAACGCGCGCTCCCACGACACCGGGACGAAAGACTCCGAACCCCGCGCACCTGGGCCCGGGCCGTTCTCCAGCCAGCCCCGACGAACATACGGCCCATCGATACGCGTCGGATGATGCTGCGCCGAAGCGACATTGCCGATCAGCGGCACCGGCTCCGGGTCACCATGCCACGGCCGGACCGCTGTGAGCCGTTCGCCGTCGCTGTCCGCCTCGAACGCGCCCCAGTGGGTCAGATGCGTGGTCACCCTCCCACCGTAACCGGCCACACGAATACCCGGCCGTCACTCGTTTCCGATGCCACTGTCAGTCGGATACGCGGCGTAGCTCGAAGATCCGGAACACCCGGCCGCCGGACAGTTCGTACTCCATGGCGTAGCCGGGCCAGAACTCGACCGCCAGATCCCAGACGCGTTTGCGCTCCACGCCGGTGATCTCGCGCACCGTGGCCAGGAACTGCTCGCCCTTGTGCCGGACCGAGGCGGTTTGCGCCGCACGCAGATTCGCCGACCAGGCCGGATGCTTCGGACCGCCCCAATTCGAACCGAGGACGATGAAGTCCGCACCGTGCGGCACGTAGAGCAACGATGTGGTGCGCGGGATTCCCGTCTTCCGCCCCGGCACGGTGACCTCGACGGACGGCAGCCCCGCCAGATCCAGGACGCCTTTTCGTCCGCCGCTCGCCCGCCGGATCAAGCGTTCGACCCGCAGCACGACCGGCGCCGACCGCATGACCCAGCGCCGCTGGGCCAGCCGTCGAGCCAAGGCCGGCACCGGATTCGAGACCATATCAGGACACCTTTCCGTAGCGAACTCGCGACTTGGCAGGCGCTCTAGATCTAACACCTCGTACCGAGGCCTGCGCACGGTCGGGTTGCGGTCATAAATTACGAGACTCATATTGATCGACGCGGCGCAGCATGTATTATCTAACTCATACGATATGAGTTAGATAGGAGTTGGGCATGTACCTGATCACCGGTGCCACCGGCACCATCGGCCGCCCCCTCGTCAGCGCTTTGCTATCCACCGGAACGAGAATCCGCGCCGTCTCTCGACAGCCCGTCGCCGGCTTTCCCGAGGATGTGGAAGCCGTGGCGTTCGAAGAGATGAACGAGGCCCTGCAGGGGGTCGATGCCCTGTTCGTCCACCCGCGGGCCGCCAAGGATCATGTCGGCGAACTGCTCCGGAGCGCCTCGACACGCGGTGTCGGCCGAGTCGTCGTCATGTCGGCCTGCAACGCCGACGACGAACCCGCTCATCAGCCCTCCCGATACAACGGTGACCGCAACACGGAGGTCGAGCGGGCGGTCGTCGCGAGCGGACTGCCGTGGGTGAGCGTACGACCGAGTTCGTTCGCCATGAACACATCGGCGATGTGGCGAAAGCAAGTGGCCGCTGGTGACACCGTCTTCGGCCCATATGCGTCTTTCGCCGAGGCGGTCATCCACGAACAGGATGTCGCGGACGTCATCGCACGGGCCATGTGGGACGACAGCCTCCTCGGCCGCCGCATAACCATCACCGGCCCCGAGGCCGTGAGCCTGGAGCGGATGGTCGCCGTCATCGGCGACGCGATCGGCAAACCCCTTCGATTTCAACAGGTTCCGGTCGAAGCAGCCACGCGCGCGATGATCGGGCAAGGTCTCGACGAGCGCTTCGTGCTCGCGCTCATGGAGCGCTACGCTCGTGAACTCGACCGAACGCCCATCGTCACTCACGAGGTGGACGCGATTCTCGGCCGTCCGGCACGCTCGTTCGCGACATGGGCCGCCGATCACCGCGCGGATTGGTCGTGACGCCGTCCCCGCTCCGGTCCGGTGACGACGTGGACCGCGCGGTCTGGCACCTCGGCGCGCTGATCCAATTCGACGCCACCGCAGACCAGACCGACGGCCGGCTCGCCATCACCAGGCACACCTGCCGACGCGGTACCGCGGCTCCGCCGCACCGGCACGAACACGAGGACGAGATCTTCATCGTCTTGGCGGGTGAACTCACCGTGCATATCGCAGATCAGCGATTTCGGGTGTCCACCGGTGCCACTGTCTTCGCGCCACGCGGATTGCCTCACGCCTACCGCGTCGATTCGGACATCTGCCGGTTCCTGACCCTGATCACACCGGGCGGATTCGAGCGATGGTTCGCCGAAACCGGCTGTCCGGCCGAATCCCTGTCTCTTCCCCCGGCGCCCACCAGTCCGCCCGACACCACCCTCCTCGCCGCCGCAGCCGCCCGTCACGGCGTCGAAATCCTGGGGCCATCCCCCCGGGCAGGCTTCTGACGCCAGAGCCCGAACGGGTCGCTCTCCCCATCAATGAAGTACCCCCTCCCCGCTTCCGGTGCCGTTTTTCGCGGCCCGCACCAACCCAGAAGGAACATCCATGCGTCTCATCGTCTTCGGGGCGAACGGTCCCACCGGCCGCTTGCTGACCACTCAGGCTCTCGCGGCCGGTCATGACGTCGTCGCCGTCACTCGCAAGCCACTCGACTTCCCGCTCGAACACGACCGGCTCACGACGTTCGAGGGCGACGTCCATGCGGCAGACTCCGTCGAGAGCGCGATCGCGGGCGGTGACGCGGTGCTGTCGACACTCGGTGTGCCCTACAGCAAGCAACCGATCACGACGTACTCGGCCGGGGTCGCCAATATCGTCGCCGCCATGCGCAAGCACGCGGTACGCCGTATCGCGGTCGTCTCGTCCAGTGCCGTGGACCCCAGACCATATGCGGACGCGGGCTTTCTGTTCAATCGCGTCTTGCAGCCCTATCTCACGCAGGTCATGGGCAAAACGCTCTACGACGATATGCGCGCGATGGAATCCCTGCTCACAGAAACCGAACTCGACTGGACGGTCGTGCGTCCGAGTGGCCTGTACACCTCCGCGCTCGTCACCGACTACACACTCGCGGAAGGCCACGTCGAGGGCCGGTTCACCTCCCGAGCGGACCTGGCCGCCTGCCTGCTCCGGCTCGTCGACAACGACCGATATGTGCAGAAGATCGTCAGCGTCGTCACCACCTCGAATAATCCCAGCCTGCTGCGACTGATTCGCACCGAGGCGCTCGGCAAGCACTGAGCGCGCGCGGCGGCGCCTCTTCCAGTTGGCGGTGCGTATAATACGGAATCCATACAAAGACTCGTGAAGGTGACTTGGATGAGTTCCGCAGTCGATCCGGCCGCGACCCGGCGGCACCGGCGGTTGGTCACGTCCGTCAAAGAGGCGCTACGCGATCTGAACACCCAACTGTCCGTGCTCAACCGCCGCTTCGGCAACAAGGTGGAACTGAAGGACGCCGACTGGACCTGCCTGGATCTGATCAACCGACACGGGCCGCTGACGCCGACTGCGTTGGCGGCACGTGCCGGTCTGCACCCGGCGACGTTGACCGGCATTCTGGACCGCCTCCAGCGTGGCGGATGGGTGATCCGCGAGCGTGATACCGAGGGCGCCGACCGACGCGCCGTCACCGTGCGTGCACTGCACGACCGAAACCCAGAGCTCTACCGAATATTCAGTGGAATGAACGGCCGGATGGACGCCATCTGCGAGGGCTACACCGATGCCGAACTCGAGCTGATCGCGGAATTCCTCCGACGGAGCGCAGCCGCCGGCTACGACTCGGCCGACGAGCTCGCCTGACCGGAATGCCTGGCCCGAGGACGGGCCCCTCCTCTCCTTGTTGGTTTTCTTTTGATGTGGACGTGAGCTGAATTCCCTGGTTGTGAATACATGGTTAGATGCGCATATCTACGTATCCATATTTTTCTGATGCCGCAAGCCGCAAGAGACAGCCCTCCCATCCCTATGTAGCCGTCCGAGCAAGTCAGAGAGCTCGTCTCGCCTGGACACCCCTCCCCGTCTTCCTGAAAACGGACAAGCGACCAGTTACCCTGTCCCCCGTGGCCCCCACCCCATCCGTGCGCCGGAGGTCCACGAGCGCCCGTCGCCCCTTTCGGAACAGGAGTTCGATGCGTTCCCACCCCCGCCGCGTCTCAGCCGCCCTCGCGGCTGTCGCCGCCGCCTTGCTCGGAATCGCCGCTCCGGCGGCGGCTCGGCCCGCGCCACCCGCCGTGGTCACGCCGATGGGCCCGGACTTCCTCTGGGGCGTCGCCGCGTCGGGGTACCAGTCGGAAGGCCATGCCCCGGACAGCAACTGGTCGCGTTACGTCGCGTCCGGCAAGACATCGGACCCGTATCAGGATTCGATCGACTTCTATTCGCGCTACCGCTCGGACATCGCCCTCGCGGCGGGCCTGGGCGTGAAGGTCTATCGCATCGGCATCGAGTGGGCGCGGCTCCAGCCGGAGTCGGGCAAGTGGGACCCCGAGGGATTGCGGTTCTACGACAACGTGGTCGCCGCGATCACTGACGCGGGTATGCGCCCCATGATCACCATCGACCACTGGGTCTATCCGGGTTGGGCGGTCGACCGCGGAGGCTGGAACAACGCGGGAATCGTCGAGGACTGGCTTGCCAACGCGCGCACGGTGGTCGATCGCTACGCCCCGTACAAGCCGTTGTGGGTCACATTCAACGAGCCGACCTTCTACGTGGTGAACGAACTGCGCAACGGCGGGTTGCCGCCCGCCGCCGCGCCCGGGATGCAGGACCGGATCGCCGAGGCGCACAACAGCATCTACGACTTCATTCACCGAGTTCAGCCGGATGCGATGGTGACCAGCAATGTCGCCTACATCCCGGCCGCCGAGGACGTGGTGAACAAGCCACTGGTGGACAGGATCGGCGCAAAGCTCGACTACGTCGGCATCGACTACTACTACGGCCTCTCCCCCGACAGTCTCACTACCACGGGGAATCTCAACGAATTGTGGAAGAATCCGTTGCAGCCGGAGGGCATCTACTACGCGCTGCAGCACTACGCGCGCCAGTTCCCCGGCAAGCCGCTCTACATCGTGGAGAACGGAATGCCCACCGAGAACGGCCTCCCACGGGCGGACGGATACGGCCGCGCCGATTCCCTCCGCGACACCGTCTACTGGCTGCAGCGCGCCAAGGCAGACGGGATCGACCTGATCGGCTACAACTACTGGAGCCTGACCGACAACTACGAGTGGGGTTCCTACACACCACGTTTCGGCCTCTACACCGTCGACGTCCGCACCGATCCGACACTGACGCGTAAGCCCACGGACGCGGTGGCCGCCTACACGGACATCACCCGAGCCGGCGGCGTCGCGCCCGGGTACCGGCCGACCCGCGCGCCGAAGGATTGCTCTCTCGTGGACGGACCGGCAAGCTGCTCCGACCCGGTCACCGTGCCACGGTGAGATCGAAGCCGCATGTCGGCGAGTGGAGGTAGGCGATGACCGACGATCCCGTCGCGGCACTCCGGCGCTGGACCGACGCGGGCGGGGTCTGGCGGGTCGCCGGGCGCCGGTCCGGTTCGGTCACCGTCGCGCTCTACCAATGCACCGGCGGTGAGGAAGTCGATCGGCTGACCTCCTCCGATCCCGAGCTGCTCCGCTATCTCGGCGAGCGGACCAGCAGCGAGGACTGAAACGCTCAGTCCGCGACCGATCCCGTCGCCCCTGACCACAGCCGCTCCAGCACTCGAGCGGCCGGTTCCACGGAGGTGACCAGATCGACGCTCGAGCCCGCGTCGATCGGCGCGACGGCCGGATCGTTCGCGGCGAGCGCGGCGGTGAGCGCGTGCTTGGCCACCGGATCCACGGCGAGTTCCTCCTCCCGTCCGGTCCATCGGTCGGTGAATCCGGTGCGCAGCACTCGCGCGGGAAACCGCACCGGCCACGGCAATTCCATCCCGACGTCGTAGGCGCGGGTGAGCACGGTGTCGGTACCGCGCGCGTCGAGCAGGGCTCGGCGGCCCGCATCCGGCAGCAGCGATTCCGAGCACGCCGCCAGACAAGTACCGAGCCATGCGCCACTGGCCCCTGCTCGGAGTACGGCGGCGAGATCCCGCGGTGCCCCGATGCCGCCCGCCGCGAGTACCGGGACCGTCGCCACGGCCAGCACCTCGTCCAGCAGCGGCAGCAGCGGCGCGTTCACGGCGCCGTGTCCGCCGCCCTCCACGCCGCGGGCCACGAGGACGCCGATGCCCGCGTCTTGCGCACGCCGCGCGTCCTGCCCGCTGTAGACCTGGGTGGCCGGGACGATTCCCGCGTCCGCGACCCGAGCCGCCCAATCCAGGTCCGAGCCGAAGCTCACCGAGATCAGGGCGGGACGAGCCTCGATCGCGACCTCCAGCAGCCGCGGCTCGCGCGCGACGACCCAATCGACGAGACCGATGCCGAACGGCCCGTCCAAGCCTCGGATGTGCGGCAGTTCCCGCTCCAGCGCCGCGTCCGATCCGGCGCTACCCATCCCGATCATGCCCAGTCCACCGGCCGCGGTCACCGCCGCGGCGAGCCGTCCGCCCGCTACGCCACCCATCGGCGCGTTGACCAGTGGCATCCGCACACCGATCCGGCGCGCCCATGCCGTCGCCGCACTGATATCGGGTGCCGGGGGCTGTTCGGAGGAAGTCACGCCTCCCATCGCAACACACGCCGCCAAGACCGATCGCGGACTCCCCCGTCCGGGTGCGGAATCACGGCCGGTGACCGAGCATGTCCAACAGGCCGTCGAGTTGCAGTTCGAATAATTCCTCCCGGTCGGCGAAGGTGTCGGCACCGTACATGTCGAAGACGTCCGCGCTCACCGCCCCGAACAGACCGACCCAGAACGTCACGCCGCGGACGATCAGCCAATCGGGCACCTCCAGCTGGAACTGGTCGCGGATCCGCGTGAAACTGCCCGCGAGAGCGGTGGATATCCGGGGCTCCCCCGCCGGGGCCGCGAGTTCGCCTGCTCCGTATGCCCGAGCGAAGAGGGTCAGCATCGTGGCGATCACGCGGGTGCCCGGCGCGATGGTCTCGGCAGCCGGTGCGTCGTAACCGGGGACCGGCGTGCCGAACAGCAACCCGTAGCGGGCGGGTTCGGCCAGCGCCCAGCGCCGTACCGTTCGCCCGAGCGCCCGCAACCCGTCGATCGGATCGGCCTCGGCCGCCAGCGCGCCGTCGACCGCGTCGCCGAGCGCGTTGTAACCGTCCACGACGAGCAGGGTCAGCAACTCGTCGCGACTACGGACATATCGGTAGACCGCCGAGGAGACCACGCCGAGGTCACGCGCCACCGCACGCAGCGACAGGGCGGCGGCGCCGTCGGTTGCCAGGTGCTCGCGCCCGATCCGGACGATGTCGTTCATGGTCTGGGCCCTGGCTCGGGCACGCGGTGTCGTCGGCATGACAAAACCATGCGCCATTCAGAGAGCGTTGTCAACTAATGAGAGCATCGCTCTGAAAAAGGGCCGGGCAACAGCTGGCAAACCGCATTACCGCAGCGATTCGCCGTTTCCAGCCGAGTTGCGGACCGTTACTTACCGGAGAGTAGTGTTAGCCGAGTCACTGGCGACACGATCGAGGAGTTCCACATGGACCAGCGGACGACGGATTTCGACGTGCTGATCGTCGGTTCGGGGTTCGGCGGCAGCGTCACCGCGCTCCGGCTGGTGGAGAAGGGTTACAAGGTCG
Organism: Nocardia sp. NPDC005745; assembly: GCF_040630775.1. NCBI lineage: Bacteria > Bacillati > Actinomycetota > Actinomycetes > Mycobacteriales > Nocardiaceae > Nocardia > Nocardia sp. NPDC005745. Next base: position 204,289 of record NZ_JBEXYF010000005.1, on the reverse strand, counting down.
GCGTACTGGAGGCGGGCAGGCGCTTCGCCGACGACGAGTTGCCCGAGACCAGCTGGCAGCTGAAGAAGTTCCTGTGGGCGCCCGCCCTCGGCTGCTATGGAATCCAGCGCATCCATCCGCTGCGCAATGTCCTCATCCTCGGCGGCGCGGGCGTCGGGGGCGGTTCGTTGAATTACGCGAACACCCTGTACGTGCCGCCGGAGCCGTTCTTCCGCGACGCGCAGTGGCGTGACATCACCGATTGGCGCGACGAGCTGACCTCCTACTACGAGCGCGCGCAGCAGATGCTCGGCGTGGTGCGCAATCCGCACCTGACGCCCGCCGACGAGGTCTTCAAGGCCGTCGCCGACGACATGGGCGTCGGCGACACGTTCGTGCAGACTCCCGTCGGCGTGTTCTTCGGCGAGCCGGGCAAGACGGTGCCGGATCCGTACTTCGGCGGCGTCGGGCCCGAGCGCACCGGGTGCGTCGAATGCGGCGACTGCATGGTGGGCTGCAAGTACGGCGCCAAGAACACCTTGGTGAAGAACTACCTCTACCTGGCGGAAAAGGCGGGCGCCGAGATCATTCCGATGACGACGGTCACCGAGCTGCGTCCGCATCCCGACGGCACCTGGGACGTATCCACCGCCCGCACCGGCGCGTGGCTTCGCAAGCAGCCCCGGACGCTCACCGCTTCGCACGTCGTGCTGGCCGCGGGCACGCGCGGCACGCAGAAGCTGCTGTTCGCCATGCGCGACAAAAAGGTATTGCCGGACCTGTCCGATCGGCTCGGCATGCTGACGCGCACCAACTCGGAATCGATCGTCGGCGCGGCCACCAAGAAGGTGCGCCCCGGCGTCGACTTCACCAAGGGCGTCGCGATCACCTCGTCCATCCATCCCACCCCGGACACGCACATCGAGCCGGTCCGCTACGGCAAGGGCTCCAACGCCATGGGCCTGCTCCAGACGCTCATGGTGGACGGTGGTGGGCGCATCCCGCGCTGGTTGCGCTTCCTGGGCTTGGTGCTGCGGCATCCGATGAACCTGCTCAGCTTCCTGAGCACCAGGAACTGGAGCGAACGGACCATCATCTCGCTGGTCATGCAGCACCTGGACAATTCGATCACCACCTACACCAAGCGCGGCCTGTTCGCCCGCAAGCTCACCAGCAGACAGGGCCACGGCGAGCCCAATCCGACCTGGATCCCGGTGGGCAACGACGTCACGAGGCGGGTCGCGGAGAAGATCGGCGGCATCGCGGGCGGCAGCTGGGGCGAGATCTTCAACATCCCGCTGACGGCCCATTTCCTGGGTGGAGCCGTGATCGGAGCCGACGCCGAGCACGGCGTGATCGACGCCTATCACCGCGTCTACGGCTACCCCACGCTCAGCGTGGTCGACGGCGCGGCGGTCTCGGCCAACCTGGGCGTCAACCCGTCGCTGACGATCACCGCGCAGGCCGAACGCGCGGCGGCGTATTGGCCCAACAAGGGTGAGGTGGACACCCGCCCCCTGGTGGGCACGGGATACCGGCGTATCGCTCCCGTCGCACCGGTGAACCCGGTCGTTCCGGCGAGTTCGCCCGCGGCTCTGGTGCTTCCGATCGTGCAGATCCGGGAGACGCCCGCCGCCGGGTAGGTCAGCGGCCGGACCCATGGGGGCGGGCTCAGCAGGAACCCGGCCGCCGCTGACGCCAGAACGTGCCACGCAGCTATCCCTACTCAACTAGCCTTTATCTGGTCTTTTGTCGCTACGACAGCCAGGAGGCGACCGGTGAGCACACGGCGGCGCGGATGGCTCGGTCCCACGGCGATGGCGGCGGCCGTCCTCCTCGCCCTCACCGGGTGTGGCGACGACGAAGCGGACCCCACCGAGACGGCAGCACCGTCCGGTTCCACGGTGCTGCCCGACCGGTTCGCCGGTGTGCCGATACCGGACGGACGGATCGATGATGCCGTGGGCGAACTGGACGACCTCGCCGAGAGTCTGCTCACCTCATCGGCTATTCCCGGCATGGCGGTCGCCGTCGTGCACGGTGGAAAGGTGGTGTACAGCAGAGGCTTCGGCGTCCGCGACGTCGTGACCGAGGAGAAGGTGGACCCGGATACGGTCTTCCAGCTCGCGTCGCTGTCCAAGCCGATCGGAGCGACGGTCGTGGCTCGCCGGATCGCCGCGGGGGGTGTCGAATGGGACACTCCGGTACACCGGCTGCTGCCGTCCTTCGCGCTCGCCGATCCCTACGTCACCGAGCACGTGACGGTCGGCGACCTGTACGCGCACCGCTCCGGACTGCCCGATCACGCGGGTGACCTGCTGGAGGACCTCGGCTACGACCGCGGACAGATTCTCGACCGGCTCCGGCTGCTGCCGCTGGGCGCCTTCCGGGACTCCTACGAATACACCAATTTCGGGCTGACCGCGGCCGCTGTCGCAGTGGCCACGGCGGCGGGAACCGACTGGGAGACATTGTCCGAACAGACGATCTACCGCCCGCTCGGCATGACATCGACCAGCTCTCGCTACGCCGACTTCGCGGCTCGCGCGAACCGGGCCGAGGGGCACGTTCTGGTCGACGGGAAGTACCAGCCGGCCAATCCCCAGCGTCGGCCGGACGCCCAGTCGCCGGCGGGAGGCATCAGTTCCTCGGTCGCCGACCTGGCCAAATGGATGACGATGGTGCTCGCGAACGGCTCCGCGGGTGGCTCCGTCCTGGTGCCACCGGAGGATCTTCTGCCCGCCATCTCCCCGCAGGCGGTGTCGGCGCCGCCGAAGACGCCCGACGCGCGCGCCGGGTTCTACGGATTCGGTTTCAACGTCGGCGATTCCGCCTCGGGCCGGGTCGTACTCGGTCACTCGGGGGCGTTCGGCCTCGGTGCGGGCACGGCGTTCACCTTGATTCCCTCCGCCGACGTCGGCATCGTGACACTCACCAACGCGGCACCGATCGGCGTGCCGGAAACGCTGAACGCGGAGTTCGCCGACCTGGTCCAGTTCGGGAAGATCCAGCAGGACTGGCGCTCGCTCTATCGAACAGCATTCCAGCCGCTGAGCGCCCCGGCAGGGGCGCTGGCAGGCAAGCAGCCGCCCGCCGACCCCGCTCCCGCTCGACCGTCCGCCTCGTATACAGGCACCTACGACAATCCCTACTACGGCCCCGCGACGGTAGCCGCCACCGGCAATTCCCTGACCCTCAGCCTGGGCCCGAACAATATGACCTTCCCACTGAAACACTGGGACGGCGACACTTTCGTCTTCACACCGGCCGGCGAAAACGCCAACCACGGCTCGGTCTCCCGGGCGACCTTCGAGGACGGCAAGCTCACCCTCGAGTACTACGACATCGAACACCTCGGCGTGTTCACACGTAGGTGACTTCGCCGCCGTAAGCCCGCGGCCGGGGTGCGTGCCCCTCGCCGGGCGCTGTCGGACCCGTCTCCGAATGTTTGCTGCCGACAGTTCCGGGAAGTCGCTGAATGCAGGAGAGGAGGCAGTGATGACCGAACCGAACGAGACCTATGACCCGCCGCAGGACACGGGGGCACCCGACTCGGTCGAATCCGATCCGGCGGCGCTCAACAGCGCCGAGGATCTCGACGAGGACCGACTGCGTTCCGACCCGCTGGAGGCCGGAATGGACCCACCGGAACACTGGAGCGGCGTCACGAAGTACGGCGTGACACCGTGGGAGCAAGCTCATCCGCGACCGATCGGGGACCGGCTCGCCGAGGAGGAACCGGACGTCGATCCGAACCGGGCCCCCGAGACGGAGGGAAGCGGGAGACCCGAGGACGACGACCACAGGCTGAAAGACATCACCTCCGACAGCGACCGCGTGCCGGTCGACCTTCCCTACGAGGAGCAGCTCGGTGTCGCCGCCGACGTCGCGGGCGGATCGGTGGCCGACGACATCCGTCGACCGGCACCGCCCGAATGAGCGGCGGAGTTCGAGGTTGATCGGCAGGCACTCGCCACGACCCGGCCGATCCCCACGCAGGGGCATTCGTCGCATATCGCGTGATCGCCGCAAAAGTGACAGGCCGGGCAGGGTGCCCGGCCTGTCCGGCTCCTTACTCGTCCGGCAGCCATACCAGACAGAACGTGTGCCCCACCGGGTCGGCGTAAACACGGAACGCTCCGTCCGTTTCGCCTTGCACGAGTGTCGCCCCCAAGGCGAGCGCCGCCCGTTCGGCTTGCTCGATGTCGTCCACCAGCACGTCGAAATGCACCTGCTGCGACGCCTCGGGGTCCGGGAAACGCGGCGGTTTGTACTGCGGCGCCGTCTGAAACGCGATGCGCCTGCCCGAGGTCTCGACCAGCACCACCCAGTCGTCGTCATCGCCCTCGAGCAGGTCTCCCCCGAGCAGGTCCCGGTAGAACCCGGCGAGTTTTCGCGGTCCGGGGCAGTCCAGCACGACGCTGCGCAACTGTCCGACGGCATTGTTCGATGTCATACTCCGACCTCCTGACCTACGCCATTCGTCGATGCCTACCCGCCCCGACCGGCGACAAACGCGGCAGCACAGGCAAGCTCACCCCTTGCCTCCCGAATTCGACCGCACGATCCGGCGCGGACCGACCGAATGCAACGGCCCGCCCGGCGTCACGCTTCCGCCGGACGGGCCGCTTCCCCGTTCGCCATGCAACGCCGCCACGTCACACAGCGTGATCATGATAAGCACTGTCCCCGGTCAAATCCGGCAGCCACGCCGGACCATCGGACGTCCGATGAAAGACGGCTGCCGGCCGCGGGTGTTATTCGCCGTGCGACGCTCGCCAGAGAGTATGTTCGCGGCTGATCGCTTCCTCGGCGTCGGATACGGCGTCCGCCCAGGCTGCTTCGGTGCTGTTCTGTTCCAGCACTTCGGCGACGATGCTCAGTTCGTTCGAGGCGACGGCATAGGCAGCGGCGCCGGTGCTGTGCTGGCGGGCCGATGACCAAGCGGCCAGACCTGCCACGGCGGCCGCGAAAATGCCTGCGAGGTCGAATGCGACCGCGTTGAACGCCTTCGCCAGCGCGCCGGCCACACCCGCCACCTCGAAAACGAGTGCCAGCGTGCCGTATACCTGCGACCTACGCTGGTGGTAGCCGGATTTGGCCGCGTACCACCGTTGTTGTTCCCTGATGCGATCGTCCAGGTAGACGCGGCGCCGTTCATCGAACGGAGCCGAACGCAGCTGCCGCATGCGGTCGGTGATGGTCGGCGCGGTGGTCGGCCGCAGGGCGAGCGCCGAGATGTCCTGGCGCAGCAACATGATGCGCTCGATCAGCATCCGATCGGCCTCGGCCGGGGACAGCGTCCCGACGAACGGCGCACCCCGCACCGCGTACTTCCAGGTCAAGGTCTTCACCGACTCGGCGAGCGCGCGACCTTCGTACCAGGACTTACCCGGACGGCCGCGCAGGACGCCCACGTCGACGGCGAGGATTCCGACGAAGGCCATGGCGGTCAGGATGGCCGCCACATCCGTGCGCGCGGAGCCGACGCGCACGGTGAACGCCGCGCAGGCCGCCGCCACCACCGCCAGCCAGAGCCGAGCTCCGTAGGCGCGCAGATAGAACTTCTGGCCGTACAGCGACGCCGTGTCCGCGGACTGGAACAGCCCGGGGTAGTCCTCAGCGTGCCGCACGGGCCGCGAGGCGCGTTCGAACCGACATGGCCGAAGCGTAACAGGCAACCGGTGCCGCCCGAATCCATTTGCGCTGCTCGGGAATTGCCAACTTTTCCAGCTGCGAATCCGCGTTCCGCGACGGATGCCGCGTCATCCACGGCGAACCCGACCGTCCTACCCGATACGCACCGGCGCGGACTTCGGGAAGACGACCGGCAAAGCCGTCAGAGCCCGGTGGAACGGGCCCGGCCGCCATTGCAGTTCGCTCTTGGGCCTGGCCAATTGGATTTCGGGCAGGGCGTCGAACAGCTGATCGATGGCGTTCTGCACCGTCATGTACGCGACGGATTTGGCCGGGCAGGCGTGCGGGCCCGCGCTCCATGCCAGATGGGAACGGTTGCCGATCCGGCTGCCGCCGGGTTCATCGGTCCCGCGGATCTCCGGGTCGTTGTTGCAACCGGCGAGGCTGATGACGACCGGCTGGTCCGCGGGCAACCAGACACCGTCGACCATGATCGGCTGCCGCGGATACGTCGTGCAGAAGTTCGCCATCGGCGGGTCGTTGAACAAGACCTCGTCGAGAGCGTCGGTGGTGGACAGGTTGCGTCCGAGGACGTCACCGAAGCGGAACCGGTCGTCGGTGATCATCAGCAGCACGGCGTTGGTGATCAGATTGCGCTGCGCTTCGAAACCGGCACCGTAGAAGCTCATGAGCTGGGCGAAGATCTCGATGTCGTCGAGGTCGGTGGTGTGATGCGCCAGCCGTGAGGTGACGTCGTCGCCCGGTTCCCGGCGCTTGAGCCGGATGAGCTGCATCAACGCTTCCTTGAGCATTCTCATGCCCTCGGGGCCGCGGACGGTGTCGAAGCGGGCGGCCATGCCGGTCGCGACCCGCTCGCCGATCTCGCCCGGGCAACCGACCATCTCGTTGAGGACGTCGAGAACGAGTGGAAACGCGTACTGGGTCACCAGGTCGGCGGACCCGGCTTCGCAGAAGGAATTGATCAGCGGGACAGCGAGCTTCTCGACCGTAGTCGGCACGTCGAACAAATCGATCCCGTCGATGGCGTCGACGGAGGCATGCCGATAGCGGTCATGTGCGAGGCCGGTGTTGTACCGCGCGGCCGGATACCACTCCATCATCGGCCGCACGGGCGAGTCCGAGGGGATGGTCTTCTGCCACGTGCGGGGATCGGCGGGGAAATGGTCGGGATCGCTGAGGATGCGCACCGCCGTCTGGTAGCCGATCACCAGGGTGGCAGGCACACCGGGCGCCAACTCGATCGGGACCAGCGAGCCGTGCTTACGGCGCATCTCCCGGTACGCGAGATGCGGGTCCGCGACGAACTCCTTGGTGTACATCTCGACTCGCGGCGCGTCCGTCTCCGTCGGGGATCCGTGCTGGACGGGGCACGCTCCGGTTCCAGTGGTGTGCGGCGCGGCCATCGGGGACTGTGGTGTGGTCAAGAACGTGACTCCAGGTTATGGAACAGCAATTCGACGATCGTGGTCAGTGAGCGGGTACACGTGCCTGCCGAGACCTGTTGTCCAGAACTCGGCGACCCGCCTACGCTAGCAACATAGCAACGCTCCGGTCGTGGCGCCGACGAAGGCGGCACCGGCGCACACGCGAGAGCGGGTTCGCGACAACGCAATTCGACGGATCCGACGCGATACCTCGGCGGAGGCGCTGGTCGGCATCCGAGCCCACGGCGGTCGCGGGCCTCCCCGAGTTCGTCCCCGACGCCCGGAGGACGTGCACGCCGCCCGCGGTCACCGGCCGCCGGCTACCGCCCGGCGGATTACGGTTCGCGTTCGTCACCGACGCCGGTCAACGAGACCGTGGTAGCGACCGCCTGCCTCGCGTCGTCGACGGTGCATCGGCCGAGGCCGCAGGCGGTGGCGACACCGTAGGCCGCGCGTCCGGCCGCCTCTTCGAAGAGAGCGAGCGCGCGGGCGCTGTCCTCGCGGGAGTCCGGCGAGACGACACCGGCGATCACTCTCCACTCGGCGTCGAGCTTGCGCAGCGGTGCGTAGAACCGCGGATCCAGCGGTGCCGGTTCGGCACCGTAGGCGCACGGGATGTGCACCGGGGGTAGTCGCGTCCCCTGTTTGTTCAGCAACCGTGCGGTACGACGCAGCAACTTCACCGCCGGGGTGAGACTGCGTGGAGTCAACAGGCTCTTGTGCTGATAGTCGCCGTAGCACAGGTGCACGATCGCTTCCGCCCCGACCTCCTGCATCCGCCCGAGAAAACCGGCGAGCTGCCGCGCGACGAGCGGCGCCAGCGCCCATTGCGAACGTAGTTGCTCGGCTTTGACCATGCTCAGCAGCGCGATGGGCGACTCCACCTGGAAGACGACGCGGTCGCCGTACCGCTCGACCACCTGGGTCATCTCCTGCAATACGGCTTCGGTGAACACCGGCAGCTGCCGCAGCGCACCGACCACGAACCCGGAACCACGCACCGCGGGCCCGACCGGGAGCCCAGCGGAGACCGCGGCGCCCGCGAAGACGAACATCGCGAGGTCCAGCGGGTTCGGCTGACTTATCTGCACTTTCGTCCCAGCCAGCTCGGGCCGGTCGCTGCGCAGCGCCTCGAAAGCCTCCACGACCTGGCCGATGCGCTCGACGCGGTCCATCGAGACGTGCCGCGGCTCCAGCGTGCACCCGGGCCGCACACCGTAGCTGGGGAAATCGCTGTAGTCGGTGTACTCGCCCGCCCGGACGATCTCGAATACGTCGGCGTGCTGCTTGCGCGTACGCAGGTAGTCGAAGATCCAATCCGGATCGAGGTCGCAAGGCACCGCCGTGACCGGCCGTCCCTCGCTGTGGTCGGCAAACCATTGCATGACGGCACGATCGCCCGTCATCAGTTCGGCAGGCAGGGTGCCGACATAATGCGCGAATCTGGTCATCTGTGGCTTCTTCTGTTGTCCGGACGCGGGTTTCGCGGCCCAGGGCAGTTCTGTTACGCCGATTGGTAGCTGCGCAAAGCGTACACGGCCCCGCTCCGATCGCGCATCCCTCATGTTCCTACGCTATGGAGAGGCCAGGGACGTCTCCGGCCATCCGCACTGCCATGACCTATCTCCGAAATTTCGCCACACGCAGCTGGTTTCGCGGTCTACCATCAATGTCGTCCAGAATGATCTGCTGGGTAGAAGATTTCCACGGCGCCTGGTTCGCACGGGCACCGTGTCACGTATCGATTTGCTGTGCACCACTGATCTGATCCGAACGAACGCAGACTCTCGACAGCTCCATCGTCGACGGTCTCGGAATCCATCTCGGGGGTGAGGGCCACGCATGACCATCGAAGTGCTCGGGTCGAGACAGTTCCGGCTCGTCTCCTGACCGATATCCGATGTGCGTCTCGACGAGTTCGCGGGATCACATCATGGCCGTTCCGCAGGACTGAGCACGCGATCAGTTCCGAGACGATCCCTCGGGTGAGATACGGACCGACGCAGAACAACTGAGGACCGTCGCACCCTCCGACCTCGGATACGGCTTGCCCGGCGGTGCTCGATACACACCCATGCACCAACCCCCGTAGTGCGACAGGCCTGCGGAACGTCGCCGACGCGGCGGTCGCGAGAACCACTCAGACAGAACGGAGTCCCCGCATGGCCTTCGAATTTCTCGTGCCTGCTCTCACCGCGCTCGTCGCGGTGGCCGTCTTCGTGGCCGGGGATCGCCTACATCCGAAGACCTGGCGGCAGACCGACGACGACACGGTCGGCGCGTTGGTGCTCAACCTGATCAACACGATCTTCATGGCGGTGGTGGCGTTCATCGTTGTGATCGCCTGGCAGCAGTACGACAACGCGCGCAACCACACCATCGCCGAAGCCAAGGCGCTGATCGATACGTACTGGGCCGCGCACGGAATGCCCGAGCCCGACCACACGCGAATCCAGGGCCTGGTGCGCGATTACACCGAGCAAGTCCGCACCGAGGAATGGACCGTCATGGCCGACGACGGTCATCTCAGTCAATCCACCCAGAACACCCTCGACGCCCTGCGCGACGCGGTGGCCGCGGTGGACACCGCGGACGCCGAGGTCGACACGCTTCGTACCAGCGCCCTGACCAGCCTAGACGCCGTGGCCCAAGCGCGCGCCGACCGTGCGCTGGACGCAGGCTACCGGGTTCCCGGCTTCCTCTATCTGGCCATGTGGATCTGCACGGTCCTCCTGCTGTTCAGCGTGGTCCTCTCCGGTGTGCAGATCACCAAGCGCAGTGTCGTGACCACCGCGCTGCTCGGCGCCATCGTCGGTGTGGTGATCCGGGCGATCTACAACCTCGACGAGCCGTTCTCCGGTGGGAACGTGGTCCCGAAGGAAGCCTTCGAACTCGCTCTGTCCCGGTATCAGCACACCACGTGACCTTCCGGCCCGGTTTCGACTACGACGAGGCGACTGCACATGCGACGCAACCGTGACGCAACTCGAACACATCGGTTGGCACGAGGATTGGCCACCGCGATGCTGCCGCTGACCCTCGCGGCACTCGCGGCGCCACCGCTGGAAGCATCAGCGGACCCGCTGCCCTGGCTGCCCCTCGGCGACCTGGCGACGGGGAGTTCGGGCGCAGCCCCCGTGGGCACCTTCCCGGGCAATGGTTCCAGCCTCGCCGCAGGCGCCCCGTCGTCCGGCAGTGCCTCGGGCCTCGGTGCCGAGGGCGCGACCAGCGGTGGGTCGTTGGCTCTCGGTCCGGTTCGGTTTCCTTCCGGCAGCGCCGGTCGTCCGGCAAGCGGCAGCGCCGAGACCGGTGGCACTCGTGGCGGGCTTCTCGCCACCGGTCGTGAGCAACTCGACGACAGCGCATCCCGCGCGGCGGACACGACGGCCCACCCGGACATCACGGCGAGTAGTCCGGCCGAGTCGCTGCAACTCGACACGGGCAGCGTCCAGGCGGCATGCACGGGCAGCGCCGCGACGGGCAGCGCGTTGCTCGTGCTCGGACTCGCGACCGGCAGCGGCTTCGGCTCCCTCGGATCCAGCCTCATCGGCCCGGGATCGAGCCTCGTCGGTACGGGGTCGAGCGGATCGGCCCTCGGCAGCGCGGGCATCGGCAGCGCCTTCTCCGGCAGCGCATTGCTGACCTGCTTGTTGCTGCTTCCCACCCCGCCGCCGGTGCCTATGAGCCCACTCGAACTCGGCCCGCCCGCCCCCGAATTCCGTATCGTTCCGTCACCGGCCGCCATCGCGACGCAGACACCGCTCCAGGCCGAACGCCCCCTCGCCGCGCTGCCCTCGTCCCCACCCAGCCGTCAGCGGGGAAAGGACGTGCAAGCCTCCGAACCGCCCCGAGACCCTGCCGTATGGAACCTCATGAGGCTCATGACGGTCTTGGTGGTCACGGTCATCACCGTCGTCGGCATCCGTATATCGCCCGGCCCCAAACGAACCCGGTGACCGAGCGAGAGGTACGGCCGCACTCGCCCGGTTCACGCCCTTTCGCAGCACCTACCTCAGCGCGGCGCCATCCGGATGGCACCGTCGAGGCGGATGGTCTCGCCGTTGAGCATCGGGTTCTCCACGATGTGCCGCGCGAGCGCGGCGTATTCGGCCGGGTCGCCGAGCCGCGAGGGGTGCGGGACCTGCGCGCCCAGGGAGGCGATGGCCTCGTCGGGCAGCGTGGCGAACAGCGGAGTGTGGAACAGTCCCGGCGCGATGGTCACCACCCGGATCTTGATCGCCGCGAGGTCACGTGCCACCGGCAGGGTCAGGCCTACGATTCCGCCCTTGGAGGCCGAGTACGCCGCCTGCCCGATCTGGCCGTCGAACGCCGCCACCGACGCGGTGTTGATGATGACGCCCCGCTCCTCGCCCACCGGATCGGTCTCGGCGATCCGTTCGGCGGCAAGCCGGATCACGTTGAAGGTGCCCACCAGGTTGACGTTGATCACCTTGGTGAAGTCCGCCAACGGGAATGCCCCGTTCTTGCCCACGGTCTTGATGGCATTGCCGATGCCCGCGCAGTTCACCGCGATGCGCAGGTCGCCCAGCTCTTGCGCGGCATCGAGGGCGGCGGTGACCTGCTCTTCGTTCGTGACGTCGGCCGCGGCGAAGACCACGCCGTCGCCGAGTTCCTTGGCGACGGCCTCGCCGGAGGACGACGGCAGGTCGACGATCACGACCTTCGCGCCCTTGCCGTGCAGCTCCCGCACGGTCGCCAAGCCGAGTCCCGACGCACCACCGGTCACCGCCGCGACCGCGTTGCTGATCTCCATCCCACTCCTCTTCTCCGGGTTGCCGAACAACGGCGCGAAACGCCGGCCGACTGGTTTCCGCTGCCGCCCCTGGACGGGGAACCAGGTGTCGTGACCAATCGGCACACGGCGACAGGCTAATCGTCCACGGCGCACTAAGTAAACAGTCATTCTCATTCGAATCGGCACTATCACCGTCCCGGGCGGTGCGAACCCCCGGCAGGAGCAGGGATGTCGGCGAGATGGCAAGCTGTCCGGTATGGCCGATATTCGCCTGGACGTCTCCGACGCCATCGCCACCATCACCCTCGACCGCCCGCGGCAGCTCAACGCGTTCACCACCGCCATGGGGACCGAGTTGATCGAGGCCTTCGACACCTGCGACCGCGACGATCGGATTCGAGCGGTGATCATCACGGGCGCGGGACGCGCCTTCTGCGCGGGCGCGGATCTGTCGGCGGGTGCGGAGACCTTCGTCGCGGGCGATGCGGACGCCGCGGAATCCTACCGGGACACCGGCGGTGAGGTCGTTCTGCGTATGTTCGAATCCCGCAAACCCGTCATCGCCGCCGTCAACGGACCCGCCGTCGGCGTCGGCATCACCATGACGCTCGCGGCGGACTTCCGGCTGGCCGTCGACAACGCCCGCATCGGGTTCGTCTTCAATCGCCGCGGCATCGTTCCCGAGTCCTGTTCCAGTTGGTTCCTGCCCCGCCTGGTGCCGATGCAGACCGCGCTGGACTGGGTGTACTCGGGCCGTCTCGTCGAGGCGGGTGAAGCGCTCGACGCGGGATTGTTCTCCGCACTGCATCCCGCGGACACACTGCTCGACGAGGCTCGCGCGCTCGCCCGCCGGGTTACCGAGCATTCCGCGCCCGTGTCGGTGGCGCTGTCGCGGCAGATGCTGTGGCGCAACCTCGGAGCCGAACACCCGATGATCGCCCACCGCATCGAATCTCGCGGCATCTACCACCGGGGCGCCGCCGCCGACGCCAGGGAAGGCGTGACGGCCTTCCTGGAGAAGCGGCCCGCCCGATTCCCCGACAGCGTCGCGCGCGACCTCCCGGACATCTTCGGCGACGATCTGGCGGTCCCGCCGTTCCTGCCTCGAGATCCGCGGCGGTAGAAGGCGATCCGAGGTGCGCGATCCGGTCGACTGCGGAACCTGAATCGAAAGGTTCCTCAGTCGCCCACTGCGCCGTGCTCGATCCACGCCACGGCGCGCAGCGGAAACGAGCCCGTCCCGCGCACCGGCGCGGGCAGAGCGACCAGCCTGGCGCCGGTGTCGGGCACCGCGTTCAGATTCGTCATCTGCTCGATGATCGGAATGCCCGCACCGAGCAGCGTGTGGTGGCACGGCCGCGTCGGCAAGGACGTGTCGTCGACGTCGGACGAGTCGATTCCCACCAGTGCCGCATTGGCGGCGACCAGTGCCTCGGCGACCTCCCCGACCAGGAAAGGATGGCCGGGCCCTCGATACGCGGACGATCCCCATTTCCCCGACCAACCGGTGTGCACGAGCACCGCTTTGCCCCACAAGCGCGCGGGATCGCCCAGCACGTCCGGCCCCACCGCGCGGCGGCCCACCGCGCGGATCATCACGATCGGCACGTTGAACAACCGCTCCAACGGCAGCTCGGCGATGTCGGCGCCGCCTGCGTGGAAGTGGAAAGGCGCGTCGATGTAGGTGCCCGTGGTGCCGACCATATCCACGCGTGCGATGTGGTAGCTCATGTCGATCAGCGGCGATCGGTCACGTGCCACAGCCGTCGTGACACGCGGTGCGGGCAGGGTCGGATCGATGAGCATGCCGTCCGAGACAGGATGGGACAGCTCCACGATCGCTCGGCTCATACCGGGGACGGTACCGCGCAGCGGATGCAGTCGTGCGAGGCGCGACGACACGGGAGTGACTCACGGTACGTTCGGAGTCGCCGGTCGAAATCGGCTGATGCGCACGGGCCCCAAGAAGCGCAGAATGGAAACCGGAAGGTCATCATGCGATTGCTACAGGGTCTACTCGGTCCGATACTGGGGATCCTCACGGCCGTGCTCGGCACGGTTCTGGGGCTGGTCGCCGCCGTGCTGTGGCTCGTCGGCGCGGTGCTGTGCGTGACGATCATCCTGCTTCCGCTGGGCATCCCGGTCATCAAACTCGCCCGCCGTCTGTTGACGCTTTCCCGGCAGCTGATGCGTCTCCCCTGAAAGCTGCCGCCGCTGTCGGCCGATGAGATCGCGTCCGGTTTTCGATGACGACGTCGCCCATCGGCACCTCATCCGGATCACCGAAAGCGGGTGTCGCGCCGGTCGCGCCACCGCGACGTGCACTGCCGGGGTCGCGGCGACTATCACGTGGTGCGCTACAGCGCGCTGAACCCGCAGACCTGGATCTGGGTGGGCGTCAGCGGCATGTTCGTCGCGCTCAACACCTTCCCCTACTGTACGGGCACCGTGCTGCGCCCGGAGGAGAGGGAAGCCGCGTATCAAATGCTGCCACCGATCTGGTGGCAGCCTGCTGCCGAACCTCTTGTTTCCCAGGGCGATTCAGCGGGCGTCCGGCGCGGCGGCGTCGGCGGTTCACCAGCGGCGAAGGGCGTGGCAGCAGGTAGCGTGTGCCGGATGGCGACCCCCTTGGCGTATACGGCCACTTACTCCCATTCGGCCGACGCGCTTCGTGCGGCGCTGGCCGACGAGCAGTACTGGAAAGACCGCATCGAGGAGGTCGGCGGGGCCGACGCACAGCTCGTCGAGTTCGACGCCGCCGAGGACCGCCTGCACGTGCGGATGGTGCAGACCGTTCCGGCGGCGGAGCTGCCCAGCGCCATCACCGCGGTGCGGCCCGAGGGCCTGGTCATCACCCGCTCCGAGACCTACACCCGCGAGGGCGGCAGTTTCGAGGCCCGCGTCGAAGGTGTGCCCGCCCAGGTGAGCGGCACCGTCCGGCTCACCGAGAGCGACACAGCGGCCGAGGCTGTGGTGGCCGGTGCCGCCGAAGTCGGTATCCCGTTGTTCGGCAGGAAGATCGAGGCAGCCATCGTGACCCGGCTACTCGACATGCTGGCCACGGAGGCGGAGTTCACCGACACCTGGATCACCGACCACTGACCGTGGCCATCACCGGCGACGTTCGTGGGGCTCGGCCCAGGCCATGGCGTTTTGTGGCCGTTCCCAGCGAGGCCGCGGGCGCAGTGGCCATCGCCCCCAACAAGCGCGACGCCGCCTTGCCCGCCGAGGCATCCGCGGCCTACCGTGGGCCTGTTTCGTCCAGCCTCCCCAGGAAGGCCGTGTGTGAATTCCCCTGCCTCGCCGTCCTACCCCCGTGGTGCGGCGCGGACCGCGCGGCTGGTGGCGGCGCTGAGCATCGTCGTCCTCGGGTTCGCGACCGGCGCGGCCGGACCGGTGAGCGCCCAACCGGAACTCCCGTCGCCGATCGGCACGCCCCCCGATCGACCGCATATCACCGATACGACGTCCGGCCCGGGACGGTTGGTCGAGCTGACGGTCCACTCCGCCGCGATGGCGAACGAGGTGACCGTCCGTGTCCTGCCTGCCGCCGACAGATCGGCGCCCGCGCCCACCCTGTACCTGCTGAACGGGATCGACGGCGGGGCTGACGGGAACTGGCTCAGCCGCACGGATGTGGTGGAGTTCTTCCGGGACAAGCAAGTCAACGTGGTGATCCCGTTCGGCGGCGCCAGTTCCTATTTCACGGACTGGCGTGCGGATGATCCGATGCTGGGACGGCAGCGGTGGGCCACGTTCCTGACTCGGGAACTGCCGCCGATCGTGAACGCGGAGTTCGGGGGCAACGGGGCGAACGCGATCGCGGGCATCTCGATGGCGGGCACGTCGGTGTTCCAGCTGGCCTTGGCCGCACCGGGGTTGTATCGGGCCATCGGCTCGTATTCCGGGTGTGTGCGCACCAGTGATCCGCAGGGTCAAGTGATCGTGAGCGCGGTGGTGGGTGGGCGCCGCGGCAACGTGGTGAACATGTGGGGTCCGCCGACGGATCCCGCGTGGGCGGCCAACGACCCGTATCTGCACGCGGACGAGCTGCGCGGTACCGCGATCTATGTCGCGAGCGGGACCGGCGCGCCCGGTCCGTACGACACCCTCGACAGTGCCGGGATCGAGCACAGCCCCGGCAAGCTGATCGACCAGCTCCTCATCGGCGGCGCCCTGGAGACATTCGCCGAACGCTGCACCCGTCAGCTGCGCGAAAGGTTGGATCAGCTGGCCATTCCCGCCACCTTCGAGCTGCGCGGCAACGGCACCCATTCCTGGTCGTACTGGCAGGAAGACCTGCACAGCTCGTGGCCCGGGTTCGCCGCCGCACTCGGCGCGGCCTGAAGCGACCGGCGCCGCCCGGATCAAGCGGGCGCGGCCACCTCACCGGTGTCGTGCTCGACGCCGGAGCGGATCGACGCGGGCCGATGACCCAGGGCCGGAGCGATCAGCTCCACGGTGTCGTGCAAGATCTGTTCGTAGTCGGCACGGCGGAACTCGTAGGGCAGCTCCAGCCGCAGCTCCGAGGTCTGCGCGAGCACCGGATCGGCCCGCAGCCGGTCGATGATCTCCTCGGCGGGGCCGACCAGGTCCGGGGCGAACAGGACACGCCGCTCCCCCTGTGGCGCCAGCGTGCGCTCGTACCTGCTCGCCGCGTACTGCCGGTACCGCTCGCGAGTCGCACGGGCGGCGCTGTCGAACGGGACGATCACCCGCCCTACCGCGACCCGGGCGGGCCGGGCCGGATCCACAAGTCGGCGGTACTCGCCGAGCAAGCTCAATTGGGTGGTGGTGAAATCGTCACTGCGGTCGCCGAAGACGATGTTCCCTGTGAGCAGATTCAGCCCGCTCTCCCCCGCCCAGCGGACCGAACGGGTGCTCGCCCCGCCGTACCAGAGCCGATCGATCAAGCCGGGATTGTGCGGCTGCAACCGGGGACGCTGGATGTTGCCCGGCGAGTGGATCACCGTGCCCGCGTCACCGAGGAAGTCACCGCGCAGGTTCTCGATCAGCCTGGTGATCCGTCCGTAGGACAGATCGTAGGAGCGCCAGTCTCCGTCGAAGACCAGATCGCCGATCAAGTCGGCATGCGGCGGGGTGCCCGCGCTGAAGCCGGCTTGCAACCGGCCCCGCGAAAGCACATCGGCCAGTGACAGATCCTCGGCCAGCCGGAACGGGCTCTCGTAACCGATGGGAATCACGGCCGTGCCCAATTGGATTCGGCTGGTGCGCTGACCGGCGGCGGCCAGGAACACCGCGGCCGACCCGACGCCGTGCTCCAGATGACGCTGCCGGATCCACGCACCGTCGAAGCCGAGGCTCTCACCGTACTCGAACAGCCGCAGCGTGTCCTCGAGCCCCGCGTAGGGATCGTCGTCGGGGTAGTTGCCCGGCGTCAGGAACGACAACGTCCTGATCCCAGGTGTTGTGTCGCTCATCGGGTTCCGCCGCGCTCGTACGGGAGCTTCGCACCGGCTTCGATCGCGACCGGTAAGCGGTTCTCCGCCGGTGGCAACGGGCAGGTCGCCAGGTCGGTGTAGGCGCACGGCAGGTTCGCGGATCGGTTGAAGTCCAGCTGCACCGATCCGTCGTCGCCGGGCGGGGACAGGTGCAGGACGCGATTGGCGGCGTAAGTGGTGACCCCCGAGGTCTCGTCGGTGAACAGTACGGTCAGACTGCCGGGATCCTTGCCGGGGAACGCGGTCAGGCGCAGCGCCCGGCCCTCCAGCTCGAACTCCACCTCCCCAGGCGCGTCATAAACGTGTTCGAGTCCTTCGACAGCGGCGCCGACCGTGGTCGGCCGCGGCTCGGGGAAGGCGACATAGCGGCCGGTGACCACCCACTTCGGGTGCGGCGCGTAGGCGGGCGTGCCGTGAAATGCCTTGCGCAGCGGGTTGTCCGGATGCCGCGGTCGAACGATGTCGTACCCGCCGCGCTTGGCGACCTCGATCACCGCGTCACCCCATACGGCGTTCACACCACCGCGTTCGGGGATGGCGCCGAAGGCATACCGACCGCGCACCGATACCCCGTCGACCACCAGCTCGTCACCGTCGTCGAGAACCACTGTGACGCCATCGGCGCCGGTGGACCAAGCGCCCGGCGCGTCGGGGAATCGTTGTGGCTCTTCGGTGAGCCAGTGCAGCGCGGTGATGGCCAGGAATCCGTGCGGGTCGGCAAGTCGCGACTCCTGCGTGCGGTGCCAGTCCTGCCAATCGGCGACGAAGGCGTCGGTCGGAGTTGCGGCGGTGGCCTGCGCTGTCATGTGGTGCTCCTGGTGTGAGGCTCTACCTGTTCCCGGGTCGGCGCTGTCGAAGACCGGCGCCTCGGTCGCGCCGCTCTCGGCAGTCCGAGTCCGACACGTCTCCGGTCGAGGCGTCGGCGGCTCCTCTCAGGCAGCGAAGAACACCGGTGATACCTGATCCAATCGCGTACTCGCTCCCGCGCACAGGATTGCGATCAGCGCGAACACAACCGCTGCGCCCCGGCCCGGTGCGCAGGCCGGGCCGGTGCTCACCGCCACGGATCCTCCGCGCCACGGCATTCTCACGGAACGCTGGGGTCGGCTGGTCGGTTCGGGCCGGGCATGAGGGCCCCCCCATCGCGCGAGTCCCGGCGAGCCATCGGCCCGCCGGGACTCGGCATGATCCGGCTTCCGCGCTATCCCGCGACCCGGCCTCCCAAGGAGCCCCCGCTCGGCACGGAGCCGGCCAGGGCGTCCTCGACGCAGGCGTAGACGGGCTGGAGAGCGTCGAGGTCGAGGAGCGCCACGATGCGGGTCACGACCAATGGGCTGCCGACCACGCACAGCCGAACATCCCGGAGTCTGCATGCCTCGGCCTCCTCGGCCAAGGCGATCATGGAACGGCAGGCCATGAAGCCGAGGCCGCCGGTGTCGATCACGATGGGGCCCGGCGCCGCGGTTGATGTGACAACCTCCCGCAGCAGTTTGCGCCACGTCGGCAGAGTGTAGGCGTCGACCTCGCCGTGAACACGGACGATGGCCGCGTTGCCCCGACGTTCGACGGTCGCGTTCAGTCCGGGGCGGGCGTCTTTCGGCTCATCCGCCGGGGGTTGGGTGGGATTGCTGAGACCGTGCAGTGCTGTGCTCATATGGGCACACTCGATTCGTTTCGCGCCTAGGGCGCTCGACAGTCGGGCCCACCCTGCATCCTCAAGACAGACCTGTCTTTCTTTACTAACAGAGACAGGCCTGTCTGTACAGCGCTATGGTGAAAGGGAGATGGAAACGCCGAACCTTCCACGCGTCGCACCCGCCGCACCCGCGCGCGAGCGAATCCTCAGCACCGCTTACGCGTTGTTCACGCGTCGCGGCATCCGAGCGGTGGGCACCGACGAAGTGATCGCGCTCTCCGGTGTGGCCAAGGCAACGCTGTACAGGCATTTTGCATCCAAGGACGATCTCGTGCTCGCCGTGTTGCAGCGTCGCGAGCAGCTGTGGACGCTCGGCCTGGTCGAAACCCAGTCTCGTGTGCGTGGCAACACACCCGAAGAACAGTTGCTGGCGATTTTCGACGTCTTCCACGACTGGTTCCAGAAGCGGGACGATTTCGACGGCTGCTCGTTCATCAACGTGCTGCTCGAGCTGGGCTCCGCGCATCCGGCCGGGCAGGCCAGCATCGGATACCTCGACAATATCCGGGCCATCGTGCGCGGCAGGGCCGAGGCGGCGGGATTGTGTGACACCGACGATTTCGCCCGGTCCTGGCACATCCTGATGAAGGGCTCGATCATCTCCGCCGCCGAGGGAGATCTACTGGCCGCCCACCGCGCCAAGCTCATGGCGGGAATGCTCATCGAACAGCACCGCCCCGTCGAGCCATAGCGACGCGGGCGCATGGGCCGATCGCCGCACAGCCACCGGCGGCGCAAGATGCCCCCACCTCGTCGCGCCAGATTTGTTGATGCAACGCCAACGATCCCGGCTTGGGCCCGCGGCGTGATCCAGTACATCAATCAGTACGAAGGCGGTCCGGCCGGTTTCGTGGCCCGCGCCGACCAACTGCCCGCCCGCTACGGGGATCGGTTCGAGGTTCCGGAGTCGTTGCGCGCCAAGGCCACAGCGAGAGAAGCCTACGCCTGTCATGGGCGGTGGAACTGCCACTGCTGGATATCACTGGTGGCCGCGTAGCGCGTCAACCCGATCTGCTCGGTACCGATCTCGTGGCCCGGCAGAGCCAGAACGAACTCGGCGGCGGGCCAAACGGCGATACGGTAGCAGGCGGGATGGACTTCGTCGGTGCTGATCTGCCATCCCATCGGCGTCCCGCTGCATTCGACATGAACCCCCTCGGACACCAGCCCGTCGCCGAGTCCGAGCCGGGTCCCGGTGCGCCCGTTGGTGATGTACCAGATCCCTCCGCCGAATTCCGGCGCGCTCGACAACAGCCAATGCTGCCAGCCGTCCTCCACGCTTGCCTCCCCCACTACCGTGACCTGGTCAGCGCTGTCGAGCGCCAGCACATGACCCGTGCCGACGTTGACGATCCGATACACACCCTCGCTCAACTCAGCCATGATCCGTCGTCCTCGCCATATGGACACACCCCGCATACCTCTGCCGACAGCAACTACCCCGATGGACCCTCGACCGTGGTGGCCGGTCGCCGATCGCGAGGGTTGCGGTCGATACCGAACTACCCGTCCCCGAACCACTGAACCACCTCGACAGACCGGAGGTCGCCGGGCGCCCCGCGGCTCTGCGCAGCCACCGGCACTCGTCCCATGCCTGCCGCCGACCTTGCGCGCCACGTGCGCCTCGGACCCGCACCGGTGACCAGAACCGCGAGCCGCTGCCCTGCTCCCACTCGACCTCGACGAGTTCTGCCGCGAATATCCCTCGACATCGCGTGCGGTCGCCCAAGCCGGGTATGACTCTCACAGCGACCATCGCACGTGCACGAGCACCCGGACGCGGCGCGAACCGCCGCACCTCGGCTACCGCCCGGACGATCGAAGGAGAGCGCCATGCCGGTGCTACACCGCACCTACCTCGTCCGCCTCGACCCCGCCCTGCGCGGCGAGAGTGCGACACCGAGGGGTGTGCGGGGGAAGTTTCTCGACTGGCTGCGCACCGACGACGCCGAGGTCGTCGAGCTCTGCGGCGCGGATCGCGTCGTCATCTCCTGCTCACCGGAGACCGCCGGCGAAATCAGGGACCTCGAGTACGTCCTGGACGTCGCGCCCCACGCGTAGCGTACCGGCGAGCAACACCCGGTCGCACTGATAACCGGCCGGAGAAACCAGCACGTAGACGTGTGCATCGCTATGCGATACCGAGGTCCTTCCGACCCTGCGCATGGAACTCGTTCAACAGTTTGTCGAGCCCGCTCGCGAAATCTATCATCGCGGTTCGGAGCGCCGCATTGTCGCGCCGCGTCTCGTCGGCCGAAATGTGTGCGCTTTTGTCACGGATCTTCCCGACAAAGGGGACGTAATGCAAGTTCAAGAAATCTTCATGCGCCTTCTGGATCCTTTCGATCACATCGGACATTCCGCTGCCGCACGTCATGGCGACCAGGTCGCCCACAACCATGGATTTGACCTCGGTATCAGCGAATTGCTGGGCTTCGGACCGAAATCCGTCACGATCGTCGATGTTCAGATACTCGGCCATCCGGCCCAGCTGCATCGCGAAAGCGTAGGTGGCCGAAAGAAAGTCGGAATAGACTTTCTGGCGATTCTCACGCGTCGCCTCCCCGATCGATATCTGTTCGCTGCGATCGGCATTACTGATACTCGTGTACACCGCCGCCGACGCCGAGACGAAGCTGGAGACAATAGCGGCGAATACTGCCGCCATCAGCGCGTATCGTCCGCTTCGAGTGGCAACCTGCACGGCGTCCGCTTGACCGGCGCGCGGCTGCGGTGGCTCGAATCCCGGTCCTTCCGAAGGTGGATCCCCGGCACGCGCCCGGTCGTCACAGCGATGTGATCGGGTATTCGGATTGTCGATCACGTCGGACTCCCATCCGAACCCTACGGAACTGGATCAATTTCAACAGGTGACCGGCACGGCCTTCGGTATGAACAGGTCATATGGTCCGCCGCGAACCCACGCGCTGCGCGAGTAGGCGACTACTCGACTTACATGCGGGTGCATCTGCTTGCGGACGCCGCGCGAAAACCGGTCCTCGGGGCCTCTCAGCCGTTGCCGTAGACCCGGTCCGGCAGGACCAAGACCACTGCCCGGCGCTCTGCGGCCATCACCCTGTCGTACTCGTCCCAATCCTCGTGCACGCCACCGGCCGCGGTGAACGCCTCACGCAGCAGAAGCCGCAACCGCTCGGCATCGACGTCAGGGGCCGGATCGTCGGGACCGACGATCCACACCGACCCCTCGACGGCGCACCATTCCCAACCGACGCGAACCACGACCGTGGCACGCGGCCGGGCACGCAGATTGTCCAATTTGCGGGCATCGCCGCGCACCACCATGCCCACCACGTCCGCGCCGGTCGCCGGGTGTCGCAACACACCGGCGTTGACCACGGACGATTGCATCGTGTGGTCGGCTCGCAGGGTGGAGACGACACAGAGTCCGTGGTCGCCGGTGATCAGCCGGGCGAAGTCCGCGAGATCGGTCACGCCGAAAGTCTACGTAGGCGGGTCGGCACGGCGGCCCGGAACACGGCACACCGACCTGCCCGATCGGGTACCGGGGAAAACTTGCGGCTGGTCGAGCAGCGCGGTCGCAGTGTGTGCTGCGGGTTCGCTAATCGGCGTCGAGCGGTGTGTGAACGGCAGCGGCCCGGGTAGTGCTGACCATATCGTCGCCGAGTCGGCGCTGCCCGATGCCCCATCGATGTGTCGCGCTCCGCACCGGCGACAGATCCCCGCAAATGTAGAGCAACCCGAAGGCTGGTGCCGTCATGGTCTCGCAGATTGTGGATGCCCGTGTCGTCTTGCACGCCGGTTCCCCCTCGCGGGCCGCGTCGTGACCGCGGGCGGCTCGTCCCCCGCTTCCCGGGCGGTGGTTCGCACCGATCGGCCGGAGCGGTACGGCAAGCAGTTGGTGTCGCATCTGGGGCGGCGCAACGGCGGCGAGTGGTCGGCGCAGTCCTCGTCGGGCTGGATCGACTTGGACTCCGGTCGCGCGACGGTCACCGCGCAGGAGGGCGAACTGCATCTGCGGATCGAGGCGGCCGCCGCGGACCTGCCGCGCCTCGAGGACGTGCTCGCGAGGCACCTGGTCCGGTTCGGCGAGCGCGACCAGCTGAGCGTGACGTGGCAGCACGATCCCGCCGCCGCGGAATCGACCGATCCGAGCGGCGACCGCCCGTCGGAGAACTGACGCCTACCGCGAGGAGACGCCATGACCGGCCCCGGCGAAGACGCGGAACCGATCACCGACCTCAGATCCGCGCTCCGCGGTCGGCGCGCCCTCCCGGTCAGCTGCTCGAGACCGACCACCCGGTGGACCCGATCGGCGAGCCGGCCGGGGTCTACCGGTCCCCGCTGGGACGACGAAATACGGCATTCCGTAACACGCCCTGGTGAAGACCCGGTCCTCCGACCCGAAAGGAATGTTCGTGCGACGCAGAACGATGCTGGCGGCACTGGCCGCGGTGACCGCGACCCCACTGGTGGCCGTGGGGTGCGACTCGCGACACGAGCACGACACCGAGTCCGGCGAATCGGACGCCCTGCGCTTCGACCCGGAGAAGTACAGCATCGAAGCCAAGGCAGTCGCCACCGCCGATGGCGAGCGGCGGATCACCTACCACCAGTACAAGGGCATCGTCTACGTCGCGAAACCGGTGGACGAGCAATACCAGAGCCTGACCGTCAGCGTCCCGGTCCAGATCGACGGCAGCACCGTGGACGCGAGCGGGGCACCGATCCTGCTCAGCAACAACATCGGCGGATACAGGTCGTCCTCGGTGACCAGGTCCGGCGGCACGCCCGGTGGTCTGCCGTCCGGCGCGGCCCCGCCCAGCGGCGCGGCGCCGGGCGGATCGGCCGGATTCGACGACGGCGCGAATCGCACCGGCAACCCCGACCTCGCGCTGGCCGCCGGTTATGTGGTCGTCGAGCCGGGCGCGCGAGGGCGCGATCTGGTCGGCTCCGACGGCGTCTACTACGGGGTCGCTCCGGCGGCGATCGTGGATCTGAAGGCGGCGGTGCGGTATCTGCGGCACAACAGCGGGCGGGTGCCCGGCAACACCGATTGGATCATCTCCACCGGCGTGAGCGCGGGCGGCGCGATGTCGGCGCTGCTGGGCGCCTCGGGCGACAGCGACCGCTACCACTCCTACCTCACCGAACTCGGCGCGGCCGACGCCTCAGACGCCATCTTCGCCAGCGCCGGCTACTGCCCGATCACCGACCTCGAGCACGCCGATATGGCCTACGAATGGAACTGGGGCGCCAACCCGCCGCAGTCCGGTGAACAGGTCGACCAGACGGTGTCGCGGGAACTCGCGACAGCCTTTCCGGCCTATCAGGCATCGCTGAATCTGCGAGGGCGCAACGGGTCCGGAGCGCTCACCGCCGACAACTACGCCGACCACCTGCTGCGCACCTATCTGCAACCGGCGGCGGGCAAGTTCCTGAAGGCACTGTCGGACGCCGAGCGCGGCGCCTACCTGGCCGCGAACCCATGGCTGCGTTTCGACAACGACCACGCGACCTTCACCTGGGCCGATTACCTCACCCACGTCGGCGCGCGCAAGAAGAACGTGCCCGCCTTCGACGCTTTCGACCTGTCCTCGGGCGAGAACAACGAATTCGGCAACGGCACCACCAAAGCGCGCCACTTCACCCTCTACAGCCTGCGCCACGCCACCGGCGATGCGAACGCGCGGCTCGACAGCGACCTGCCGGACAAGATCGAGTTGATGAACCCCATGTACTTCCTCGGCCGGGACGATCCCCGCCGCGCCCGGCACTGGTGGATACGCGTCGGCACCACAGACTCCGACACCTCCCTCACCGTCGTCGGCAACCTCGCCGCCAAGCTGGAGAATCTCGGCGCGGACGTGAACGCCGCCATGTATTGGGACGCGGGCCACGGCAGCAACGAAGACGCCGGGGACTTCATCGCCTGGATTCGCGGCATCACCGGCTACACCCGTTAGCTACGCCCGATTCTCTTTCGGGGCGGGAATGGTCAACAGGCCGAGAATCGCCCGAGCCTGCTCCGCGGTCGGCGTGGGCAGGCTGCCGCGGCCGTGGATGAAGCCGATGCCCAAGTACACCATCGCACCGGCGCGCAGCCGCGCTTCCTCCGGTGCGAAGCCCAGTTCCAGCATCGCTTTCTGCACCGTTTCGAAGATCTGTTGATCCAGGGCGCGCACCGTCGCTGCCACCTTCTCATCGCTTCGTGCCCATTCGCGCACGGTGGCTTCGGTGGCCCAGGTGCCTTGGTCGATGAGATTGGCGGCCATGTTGGCGATGCGCTGCTCGACCGGAACGGACTCGATCGCGCCGAGCGCGCGAATGATCTCGGTTTGCAGCGCGCTCCACCGGTCGGCCATCGCCTCCATGAGCTGTTCGATATCGTCGAAATGCCAGTAGAAACTACCTTTGGTGACACCGAGTTCCTGGCACAGCCGGGGAATCTTGATGGCGGAGACGCCTTCTCGGGCGAGCAGTGCCAGAGCGCCGTCTACCCATGCCTCGTACGAAAGCCGCGGCGCGCGGCTGCGGCCGCGTTGCTGCGCCGTCGCTTTCCGGGAGCGCCGCGGCGCGGAGTTCGTGGTGTCCACGCGGGGGGGCCGAATGCTGTCGCCGGCCGGTGACCGGTCGGCTGTCATCGGTGCGGCCCCATGTCGGTGGAAATCACCACTCGATGGTAGGTGACCCCGTCACGGGGCCACTTCAGCGCGGTGACTGTCCACCGCACCCGTCTGGCGATGGTGCCGTATCTGCCGGTCACCGAGCTCCTTTCGCGATGATTCCGCGCGGACGCGATTCTCCATTCAAAAGGGTACCGATAACTATACCAAATGGTATGGTCACCGAGAAGGGTTCGACGATGAGACTGCGGAGGAGAAGTCACCCATGTCAGTGGAAGTCCCGCCCGTGGGCGCGAATGTCGTCGCGCAACAGCCGTCGGTGAGGTGCCCGACCGCGTTCCGGTACTGGGAAGCGCGCCGGTCCCCCCGGGTTCAGCGTCTCGAGCGTCTGTTCGTGAAAGTCACCGGGAAAGAGCTGTTTCCCACCGACGCGCAAGCAGTCGCGTTATGCGAGGACTTGTTCACCGGCGATCCGGTCGCGGAACGGTTCGTCGCGGAGGTGATGCACGGCGCGGCAGGCCCCCAGGCCGGACGACGGATGCTGGAAACCGCCCTCGCCGCGGGCATCGACGCCGTACCGGACGCGCCGGAGTCGATGCGCGCGCTGTTCGAGGAATTCGAGACGGTGCCCGAGTGGGTGGTGCCCGAGCTGGTCGAGCAAGGCGCGGCGATCTGGCGACGGTGGGGCACGATGCTGTTCAGCTTCGCCGGCGCGGAAACACTGGAGATGTACACCGAGGCCGCCGTCGCGACCCCGCTGTCGCTGGCAGGCGGCTACGCCGGGGACAGCGCGCTGCGCCGCTTCCTGGAGACCACCCGCTTCTGGATCGATGTCTCCGAGCCCCGCGCACTACTGACTCCGGGATCGGCAGGACGTGCCACGGCACTGAAGGTGCGCATCATGCATGTCTCGATCCGCGCGAAGGTCGCGGGTCATCCGGAGTGGGACATGGACAGGTGGGGCCTGCCGATCAGCCAGACCTACCAGATGCTGACCCTCCTGGGCGGCAGCGTCACACCCGGCCTCGGATTGTGGGCACTCGGCTATCAGACCACCCCCTCGGAAATCCGCGCACTGCTGCATTTCCAGAAATACCTGGGATACCTGCTGGGCGTGCGGCTGCGCTGGTACCCGGAAACGGTCCTCGACTCGCTGCGTGTTCTCGCCATGACCATCGCGTCCCGCTCCTACGACGCCGGTAAGCACGGCGCGGAGTTGATCGAGTCCTACCCGGTGGCGTTCGCGCCGCGCGACGGCCACCGCGGACTCACGCGACTGCGTGAGGCGTACAACTTCCGTATCAACTCCGTGTACTCCGCGATGTACATGACTCCGTGGACCCGGCGCCGGTACACCATGCCCCCGGCGTTTCCCTGGATCGGCATTCCCCTCCTGCGTTTCCCCCTCATCACGGCGATGGAGATTTTGCGCAGAACCGTCCCGCCCTTCGCGCGGGCGCACGAGAAGCTCATGCTCTGGCACCGCGAGAACTGGTACCGCGCCCAGATGCAGGGCCGCGAAGCGGCTTTCGACTCCGGCGGGGCACTACGCCGATGACCTTCGCGGCGGTCGCCCTGCGCGCCGACCCCGGACCCGATGCGCCACCGTCGTGTCCCCCGACACCGAAAGCAGTTATGAGCACCGCACAAATCGTCGAAGTGTGGAACGGGCCCGGCCGCCGGGACGGTGTACTGACTTCCGTCGAGCCCCACCACAACGCACTTCACCCGTCGCCGAGCAAACTGGCGTTCGAGCACTGGTACTTCGACGCCCACCTCGACACCGGGCACGTGGTGATCGGGTTCCTGACCAAACGGCGACCGGAGGATCTGCCCAACGCCAAACCATGGGTGGAGATGATGGTGTACGCCCCGGACGGCACCCGCCGCCAGGTGTCGCGGCGGTACCCGCGGGCGGCGGCGGTGTTCTCGGCCGACACCTGCGACGTGCGCATCGGCGCCAACCACGCCCACACCGAGTACCCGGCGGACGGGCTGCCGATTCATCACCTGCGTATGGCCGAGGACGGCTTGGTCTTCGACCTGCGATTCCACAACGAGACCCCCGGTTGGATGCCGGGCAAAGGCGAGACCCGCTTCGGGACGCGGGATTCGTTCGGGTGGGTCGTCGCGGCGCCGCGCGCCCGCGTGAGCGGCGCTATCGAGCTCGACGGCGTCCGCCACGAAGTCACCGGGCGTGGGTATCACGACCACAACTGGGGCGTCGGCGATATGAAGAAGATCATCGACCGCTGGCACTGGGGGCGGCTCTACGTCGAGGACTATTCGCTGCTCTACGCCTCGGTGCTGACCCAGCGGCGCCACGGCGGGCACGAGATCGGTCCGCTGATGCTCGCCCAGCACGGTGACATCGTGTTGTCCACCGGCGAGACGGTGCTCACCGAAGGTCCGGCGCGATTCCACCCGATCGCCGGTCGCACGTATCCGGAATGGATCGAACTGCGCGTGCCGGGGAGCGTGGATCTGCGCCTGGTCGTCGAGAAGGTCATCCACGCCCACGATTTGCTCGACGACATCCCCGTCGCTCGATCACGACTGATCAAACCGCTGGCGCATCGGCTGGTCGGCCATCCGGGCTACTTCCGGTTCGAGTCGTCGTTCGAATTGACCGTCCACACCGGGACCGGCATCGAGACGCGCACCGGCTCCACGTTGCACGAACTGGTCGCCCTGGCCTGACCCCGGAGGCCTCGAGGGTTCGCGCTTCCAGCTCAGAGCCTTCCGACGACCCGGTCGGGAGTCACCCGGACGGTGACGATCGGGATGTCGCCGTAGGCGGCCGCTGCTTCCGGGTTGTGCTCGGCGTAGGTCATCCCGGTGTACTTGAGCGCCAGCCGATCTCGCACTTCCGAACCGCCTTCGGCCAGGTTGGCGGTGCCGCGGATCGCGGCGTAGGTGTAGGGCTGTTCGGGCGGGGTGACCAGCACGCTGACGCGAGGGTCACGGCGCAGGTTGCGCTCCTTGCGGCTACCCGCTGCTACCGCGAAGAGTACGTCGTCGCCGTCGCGGAGTATCCACACCACCGACTGATGTGGGCTGCCGTCGGGCTGGACTGTGGAGACGATGCCGAATACCGGTGAGTCGAGGACCTGCCGCAATCTGGCCGGGGAAACGCCGAGCGCCGCCGGTTGCAGCCGACCGAGCAACTTCGTTGTCTCGTCGTACAGTCTCGCGGCCGCCGTGGTATCGAACGCGGGTCCGTGGACGTCCACAGGTTGTCCCTGGACAATCGCGGTCAGCGCCTCGGCCGGCGGATTGTCCAGCACTTCGAGGATCGGGCCGATCGCCACGTCGATCGGTTGCGCGGTGCGGCGCAGCGTTTCGATCCGGGCCGCCATCTCGGCGTCGTAGTCTCCGGACAGGGCGGTGTTCACCACCCCCGGATGCAGCAGTACATAGCGCACCCGGGCCGATACCGGCCGGCGCGCGAACTCGATGCCGAGCAGGTCGTTTAGTTGTCCGCCCTGGGCGAGAGCGTGCATGCCGTGGTAATCATGCTCGTGACCGAGGTCATCCCAGCGGATCTCACCGGTGCCGCTGCCCGGACCGGCCACATTCACGATGACCGGGTCGGCGGCGGTGTTCAACAGATCGCCGAGTTCGTAGCTGAGCACGAACCGGCTCAGGTAGAACAGCGCGAAGGTGTATTCGAAGCCTTCCGCGGTCACCAGCCGATCGGACCGGTAGTGCCGAGCGCACAGCACCAGGGCATCCACTGTGGTGAACCGGGCGCGGATAGCGTCGATCGCCGCGCGAGTCGCCGCGATCGAACTCAGGTCCGCCGGCACGAAGTGCGCGCGGTCGGCCGAACCGAGCGCCTCGGCGGCGGCGAGAAACTCCCTGCCTTTCACCGGGTCTCGCCCGATCACCACGACGACGTCCCCGGCGGCCGAGCGGTCGAGCGCGACAGCCCGGCCGATCCCGTCGGTCCCACCCGCGATCACTACATGCTTCATGGACTGAAATTTAACCGACGAGTTCATTTATGTCACCTGGTCGGTACATTTCAGCTGATCAGCTGGTTCAGCATGGGAGACCGCTGCTGCCGCTCGCCCACCGTCGGCGTCGCCGGGGTCTACCTCCGATCGAATCTGCCCATCCGCGCGGTGACCGAGGGTTGCGATTGGCCGGCCCAGCTATCCGTTTCGTGGGCGATCACCTCGTTGACCCGGTAGGAGAAATCCCTCAGGAGTCCCATCCGCCGGTCAATCTCCCCGTTGGAATTGGCGGCGGCCCGCGAGACAGATGCCCATTCCAGTTGGAAGTCGCACAGCATCGCGTTGATCGACTGGGCGCTGCGGAGATCGCGCATCCACGCGGTGGAAACGCCGAAGAAGCGGTCGAATCCGGCGCCTCCGGCCGCGCAAGCGAGCAGGACGTATCCCCAGCTCGGGTCGATGGCGTGCACTCCGGCGGTCGTGAGTAACGGCACCAATATTCCGAGTAGGCCCAGAACGAGCGTCGTCGCGGTGAGGGCCAGGCTGGTTCGCCGCTTCGTTAGGCTGTCCCTCGAGTACCAATCGCGCGCGTCTATGGCATACGCCTCGACACGTTGGAACAGCCGGGCAAGGGTCTCATCGGAACTCGACCAGTCGGCGGATCGGAGGTCCAGCGAAGGCGGCACTCCGAGGTCCTGCGAGCGATCCCCGCCGATGGGCGATCGGTGCTCTGTCACGGCCGTACTGTATCTCCCCTACCTCCTCGGAATCATCTTTCGGCTGTTCGTCAGGCCGATCGATCGGCGTTGCGGACTCCGGCGAGTCGCCGGCCTTCTCGACCGCAAGTGGGGCGCTGCGCCGCAACGGGTTTCAGTTCTTCCTCGACCTCCGGCGGTCCCAGTCCACTGCGGGGTCGGACGCGGAAGGCTGTCGACATTCCAAAAAAACTGCCCTGCCCCTGCTTTCGATCCTCAGCGCGTGTCTATGCGACCAAATACGCACGCGCGCCGTGCTTTTGACAGGGGGGGGTGAAAGGTGTCCCCCGTAGCGTCAGGCCGTCGCTGCCCGGCGCAGCCGGGGTGTCGCTTCGACCGTGGCGTCACCGCTCGGGCGCGGCATGTCGGCGCCGGACATCGGATCGCGCTGATCGCAATCATTCACCGAACGTACTGCGCCTCTTACTGTCCGGATACCCCGTCTGCCGAATCGTGCGTCCGGACGACCGCGG
Source organism: Nocardia sp. NPDC005745 (assembly GCF_040630775.1). Classification (NCBI taxonomy): domain Bacteria; kingdom Bacillati; phylum Actinomycetota; class Actinomycetes; order Mycobacteriales; family Nocardiaceae; genus Nocardia; species Nocardia sp. NPDC005745. Next base: position 173,522 of record NZ_JBEXYF010000005.1, on the reverse strand, counting down.
TCGGGGACCGCCGTATCCGCCTCGGTTCTCGATACCGATCCACCTTGATTTCGGAGCGAAGTGCAGCCAACCCCGTGGTCAGCGAGAGACGCTCGGATCGAACGAGTACCGAGCACTGTGCCGGGACGGCTCGCCGGTTTCCGCGCGGACCTGTCGTCTTTCCGCGGCCACTGGGGCTATCTGAGCGCCGGGGGCGGCAGCGTCGTCACGCTGATCCTGCTGTTCCAGCCGTGGCTCAGGGCCGCAGGCGCCGACGGCAAGGCCAGTGCCAATGCCTTCGGCCGGATCACCGCGACCACCTCGTACCTGAACACCTGGTCGTCCTCGCAACCGCCCATGGCGCGTATCAGTGGCACCCTGGCGATACTTTCCGCCGGCGCGATCGTCCTCACCATCTGCTTGGTGGCGGCGAATCTGCGGCTTCGCACCGACATCCTGTCGCACGCGGCGACGGTCTCCACGGTGACCACCGCCGCCCTCGTCCTGCTCACGGTGCTCTACATCAACAGCAAGGCCCCCGAGTTACGCGCCATGCTCGCCCGCACCACCGACCTGGGTGGGCAGATCGGAATGGTGACGAGCTGGGCCTTCGGCAATGGCAGCCTCATCGCGCCGGGAATCCGGCAGGTCTCCTACGACACCGCCGGGCTCACCCATTGGCCATTGCTCGCCGGCGTCACCTCGCTCGGCTCGGCCGTCACCGCCGTCACTCAGTGGGTGTACAACCGCCCGGTCAAGCGTTGTCCAGCACCACGATCGCCGGACACGGGCGCAGTGCGCGCAGCTCGGTCAAGGTGCGGGCCAATTCGGACGCGCGGTTACGCGGGGCGATGACGACGGTGGTCTTCGCCACGGGCACCGCGCTCACGCCGACCGTCCCGCGAGCAGCGTCGAGCAGGTCCCTGGTCAAGGCGTCGACCGCCGGGAACCCCCGTCGACGCGCGCGTTCGCTTGCCTGCTGCGCCGGACACCGGTGCCACCGCTGGTCGAACGCGCCTGCGGCGGCGGATCGCTCGGCGGAGACCAGCGCGGGCCGGTCCGATGCCCTCGCCTGCGTGGTGACCTTCCCTCCACCCGCGATGGGGTCGACTGCCGAGACCGGGACACCCGCTCACAGTCCCGGCGCCGAACCGTGCGAGCACGTGGTGACCAGCGCGTCGAGGCAAGTACCCGCATGTGTCCGCGCGTACCCGCTGCACCGCAGGTCAATCCGCCGCGCGAGCGGTCACTCCGCTCGGTGACCGCACCGTCGAACATCTTCTAGTGGGGCGCCGGGCGCAGGTGCACGACCTTCGTCCGAGTCATCTCGTCGAGCAATTCGGGTCCGTAACCGAAGCCCGACCCGCTGGCCCGCCGCGGGTGCGCCGCTCCGCCGGGCGCCCCACCGAACACAGCGTTGATCTTCACCGTGCCGACCGGCAATTCTCGCCAGGCGTACTGGGCATGGGCCATCGATGCAGTGAGTACGGTCGCCGCGAGCCCGTAGTCGTCGGCGGCGGCCTCCGCGATGCCCTGCTCGAACGTGTCCACCCGCCGCACCGGCGCGACCGGACCGAAGGTTTCCTCCCGCATGACGCGCATGTTCGAATCGCAGTGTGCCAGCACGGTTGCCGGATAGTGCGCCCCGGCGCCGTCGGGCACCACTCCGCCGGTCAGCAGATCGGCCCCGAGGTCCACCGCGTCGCGCACGTGGGCGTGGACCTGATCGCGATGACGCCGATCGACCAACGGCGCCGTCTTCCAGGACTCGGCTTCCGCTACCAGCGCCGCTAGAAAGGGCTCCGCGACATCCCGGTGCACGAAGATCCTTTCGACGGACACGCAGATCTGGCCGGAATTCGCGAACGCGCCGAGCGCCGCCTGCCCGGCGGCCCAGACGGGATCCACCCCGGCGTCGATGACGAGCGCGTCGTTGCCGCCGTTTTCCAGCAACGCCTTGGTGCCCGTAGCCGCCACACTCTTCGCGATCGACCGCCCCGTGGACGTGCTGCCGACGTGCGCGACGACGTCCACATCGGTGCGCGCGGCGAGCAGCGCGCCGATCCTCCCGTCGCCTTGGACCGTCTGCAGCACCCCCTCGGGAAGCGCACGGGCGAGCAATTCGCCGAGTAGACCGCCGGTATGCGGTGCGCGTTCGCTCGGCTTGTAGACGACCGTGTTCCCGGTGGCCAGCGCCGCGCCGAGCAAGCCGCAGGACACCGCGACCGGGTCGTTCCACGGTGTCAGCGCGACGACGACGCCGCACGGCTCCCACACCATGAGGTCGGTTGCCTCGAAGTCACCTTGCAGGGTCTTTCCCCGGTGCAGTGGCCCCAGCTCGGCATACTGCTCCAACGTCGCGGCGCCGGTCAGCACACCTTGTTCGCCTTCAGACCGCGGGCGGCCTGTTTCGACACGGTTGAGCTCGGCCAGCTCGTCGGCGCACTCGCGCAGCAAGGCGGCACCGGCACGCAGTGCGGCGGCCCGCTCCGCCGACGCGGTGCGCGCCCACGTCGGCTGAACCCGATTGGCCAGCTCGACCTGCCGATCGATCTCCGCGAGGCCGGTCATGGGCACATGGCCGACGGTGGCACCGGTGGCGGGATCGAGTATCTCGATCATTTCGGTTGCCCGATTCGCGGTGGGAAACGTGACAGCGTTCGGTGCGCTCATATCGCGAGCCATTGCCTGGGACCCACTGTTCAAACTCGTCGGCACCGCCCTCCGCGTCAGCGGCCACCGGGAAGCGACGGCACACGCACGTCGATAGCTGACAGATTGCTAACAGGTGCGGAAATCGGGTTTGGTCGCGGTGGTCATAGGCAAGAGCTACCGGCATGGCCGCAATCACCGAACGGCTGACCGTGCTGCTGTGGCACGTGCACGGCTCATGGACGACCTCGTTCGTCCGAGGGCCGCACCGATACCTGGTGCCGGTGGTGGACGGCGGTGGCCCCTGGGGGCGCGGACGGTGCGGCCGCGACTGGCCCTCCGCCGAGGAGGTGCCCGCGACGGCGTTGCGCGACACCGAGCCGGACGTGGTCGTTCTCCAGCGCCCGGAGGAAATCGACCTCACCGAGCGATGGCTCGGGCGTCGTCCCGGCGCCGACATTCCGGCGATCTACGTCGAGCACAACACACCACGTCCCAGCGCGGCCACCACCAGGCATCCGCTGGCGGATCGCACCGACATCCCGATCGTGCACGTCACGCATTTCAACAACCTGATGTGGGACAGCGGACGCGCGCCCACCCGGGTTGTGCCGCACGGCATCGTTGACCCCGGCCCGCTGTACACCGGCGAACTGCCGCACGGCGTGGCCCTGATCAACGAACCGATGCGGCGCGGAAGGATCACCGGAAGCGATCTGTTGCCCGACTTCGCGATGGCGGGACCGGTCGATGTGTACGGCATCGGAGCGGACGCCTTCACCACCGACCGGCCTACCGCCCACCCGATTCGCGGCATCGGTGACCTCCGGCAGTCGGTGTTGCATCCGGAAATGGCGCGCAGGAGGGTGTATCTGCACACCGCGCGGTGGACCTCCCTCGGATTGTCGCTCCTGGAGGCCATGCACCTGGCCATGCCGGTGGTCGCCCTCGCCGCCACCGAGGCCGTCGGCGCGGTGCCGCCGGAAGCCGGTGCCCTCTCTTCCGACGTCGCGGCGCTCACCGCGAAATTCCACGAATTCCTCCACGAACCCGATCTGGCGGTGCTCGCGGGCAAGTCGGGACGGCAGTTCGCGCTGGAACATTACGGCCTCGAGGTCTTCCTGCGCCGGTGGGATTCCCTCCTCGCCGAGGCCACCCGATGAAGGCAGCAGTGCCCCGGAGACAGAAGGCGGAATCATGAAGATCGCGATGGTGTCCGAGCACGCCAGCCCACTCGCCGCGCTGGGCGGGGTCGATGCCGGCGGACAGAACGTTCATGTGGCGGAACTGTCCGCGGCCCTGTGCAGACAGGGGCACGAGGTCACCGTCTACACGCGCCGGGAGGAGGCGCGGGCGCCACACACTGTGACCACCGAACAGGGCTATCGCGTGATCCGCGTCCCGGCCGGGCCCGCCCATCCCCTGCCGAAGGACGAATTGCTCCCGCACATGGGCGATTTCGGCGCATTTCTGCGAGCGCACTGGCGGCATCAGCGCCCAGACGTGGTGCACGCGCATTTCTGGATGTCCGGCCTGGCCGCCCTGCGAGCCGCTCGTCCCGCCACCCTGCCGGTGGTGCAGACCTTTCACGCGCTGGGGGTGGTGAAACGCCGCCATCAGGGGGCGGACGACACCAGCCCGGCCGACCGGGTGCGCCTCGAACGATTGATCGCCGCACAGACCGACCGCATCATCGCCACCTGCACCGACGAGATCTTCGAATTGGCCGGGATGGGTGTGCCACGGTCGCGGACCTCGGTGATTCCGTGCGGCGTAGATCCCCTCCAGTTCACGCCCGACGGACCGAGCGCACCGCGGTCGGCCGGGCACCGGATGGTCAGTGTGGGCAGATTGGTGCCGCGCAAAGGTTTCGACACCGCGATCACCGCGCTCACCAGCTTGCCCGACACGGAGTTGGTCTTGGTGGGCGGCCCGGACGACGGCGACGTGGCCGATGACCCCGAAGGCAGGCGGCTGCTCGCGCTGGCGGCGGAACTCGGTGTGCGCGACCGGCTCCATCTGCTGGGCCAGGTGCCACGGACTCGGATGGCCCCGCTACTGAGGTCGGCGGACGTGGTCGTGTGCACGCCATGGTACGAACCCTTCGGCATCACACCGCTGGAAGCGATGGCTTGCGGGGTTCCCGTGGTCGCGACCGCGGTCGGAGGTCTCATCGACACCGTCGTCGACGGGGTGACCGGCAGGCTGGTCCCGCCCCGGGCACCGGCGGAGCTGGCCGACGCGGTCCGCGAACTTCTCGCCACGCCTGCGCTCAGGCAGAACTACGGTCGCGCTGGGCGCGAACGCGTCGAAGCGCGCTACTCGTGGGATCGGATCGCCACCGAGACCCTGCACGCGTACCGGCGGGTGGCCGCCGCGACCGTACGGGCGCGGAACGAAAATGGGCCCACCGACGGCCGCGCCGGGGACAGCGACGGGCTTGCCACCGGGTCATCCTCGATAGATCACAGCGTTCCCGCGAACGGCAACGGGTAGGCGAGACCATGTCCGCACAATACGAACGCGCCTTGGTCACCGGCGGTTGCGGATTCGTCGGATCGCACCTGTGCGAACAGTTGCTGGACGCGGGCACCGCCGTGGTCGCGCTGGACAACTTCGCCACCTCCACGGTGGACGATGTCGCCCGGCTGCTTGACCGCCCCGAGTTCGACCTCATCCAGCACGACGTCACCGAGCGATGGCCCGCGCTGGGCTTTTTCGACGTCGTCTTCCACCTCGCGTCGGCCGCCTCGCCTCCGGACTACCTTCGGCTGCCGATCGAGACACTGCGCGCCGGATCACTCGGCACTGCCAACGCCCTCGACCTGACCGAGCGGAACGACGCGCGATTCGTCCTCGCGTCGACGAGCGAGGTCTACGGCGACCCGGCTGTGCACCCCCAGCCCGAGCAATACTGGGGACACGTCAATCCGGTCGGTCCGCGCAGCGTCTACGACGAGGCGAAACGGTATGCCGAAGCGTTGACCATGGCGCACCGCCGGGAACGGGGCCTGAATACCGGAATCGCCCGGATTTTCAATACCTATGGTCCCCGCATGCGTACCGACGACGGCCGGATGGTGCCCACATTCATCGCACAGGCGTTGTCGGACGCACCGCTCACCATCGCCGGAACCGGCGAGCAGACCCGCTCCCTGTGCTATGTCGACGACACGGTGCGCGGCCTGCTGGCGCTGGCGGCCACCGACCATCCGGGACCGGTCAACATCGGCAATCCGCACGAGATCTCCGTGCGCCGCCTCGCCGACGAGATCCGCTCGGTAACCGGCAGCCGGTCGGCGGTGACCTATGTCGACGGCGCGATCGATGATCCGAAGCGGCGCTGCCCGGACATCACGCTGGCCCGTCGGGCACTGGGCTGGGAGCCGTCGGTCGGCAGAGCGGAGGGACTGCGCCGCACGATCGACTGGTTCGCAGGGCGCGCGGGCGAGTCTGCTGAGAAGTTGCTACGACGATAGCCGTCAGGCATGAATCGGTTTAGTGGTGACTTCAGCGGGTAGCGCCACCCGTATGTCAGCGGGCAGACCGACAGGTCCCGCGTCTCCAACAGAAAGGCGGCCCGTGCGCATTCTCGGAATCAACGCGGTATTCCACGACCCTGCTGCCGCCCTGATCGTGGACGGAGAAATCGTCGCGGCGGCCGAGGAAGAGCGGTTCACCCGGCGCAAACACGGCAAGCGGCCGGTGCCGTTCTCGGCGTGGGAGGTGCCCGAGCAAGCGGCCGCGTGGTGCCTGGAGCGAGCGGGATTACGGGCCGATCAGCTCGACGCGGTGGGCTATTCCTACGACCCGAATCTGGTCGATCATTCGCTCGGCGGTCTCGATCAGAACAGCGAACCGACCCGGACGGACTACGCGTTCCGCGCGCCCGCATTCCTCGCCGCCGCCTTGCCCGGCCTGGATCCCTCGATCGTGCGCTTCGTGCGCCACCATCTGGCCCATGCCGCGTCCGCGGCTCTCGCGGCCCCTTTCGGCGACTCCGCGGTCCTGGTGGCCGACGGGCGCGGCGAAAGCCATTCCTATCTCGCCGGAGAATATCGGGACGGCAAATTCGTCGAATTGGCGGCACAGCGGTTGCCGCACTCACTCGGACTGATGTACGAGGACCTCACCGAGCATCTCGGATTCACCCGGTCGAGCGACGAATACAAGGTGATGGCTCTCGCCTCCTACGGCGCGCCCCGCTTCCTCGACCGATTCCGCGAATTGCTTTATTCCGTCCGGGACGGCGGTTTCCACACCGAAAAGGTGGACTGGGAGGAGTTCGCTCCCGCCGTGACCGGCGGTGTGCTCGGCCGGGACCATGCCGACCTCGCCGCGAGTGTCCAGCGGCGACTCGAGGACGTGTTGCTGGAACTCTGCTCCTGGCTGCATCGCCAGACCGGACAGCAGAACCTCACGCTGGCCGGTGGCATCGCGCTGAACTGCGTGGCCAACAGCCGGCTGCACGCCGAAGGCCCCTATCAACGGATCTGGGTGCAGCCGGCCGCCGGTGACGCGGGCACCGCGCTGGGCGCCGCACTGCAATTGACGGCCGAGTTCGGTGAGCGAGCCACCCCGATGCGGGGGGCCGCCCTCGGCCGCGAGTGGACCGACCAGGAACTGGAGGTCATTCTCCGTACGGCGAAGGTCAAATACACCAGGTCCGAGGACATCGCGGCCGAAGTGGCGCAAGCGCTCGCGGACGACCACGTGGTGGCCTGGTTCCAGGGCCGCGCCGAATTCGGCCCGCGCGCCCTCGGGCACCGCTCGCTGCTGGCGCATCCCGGCCGGTCGGCGAATCTCGAACGCCTCAACGAGGTGAAGGGGCGCGAACAGTTCCGGCCGCTGGCACCGATGGTGCTCACCGACCGAGCGTCCGAGATCTTCGGACGCGGGCCGTTGCCGAGCCCCTACATGCTTTTCGTCCACGACGTGGATCAGGCGTGGCGGGAGCGGATCCCGGCCGTGACGCATGTGGACGGCACCGCCCGGGTGCAAACCGTCGATCCCGCGGACAACCCGCTCCTGGCGCGGATGTTATCGGAGTTCGACAAGCGCACGGGGTTGCCCGTGGTGATCAACACGAGCTTGAACACCGCGGGCAGGCCGATGGTCGACTCGCCACGCGACGCTCTCGAGTGCTTCGGTTCCGCCCCGATCGACCTGCTCGCTCTCGGCTCGTTCGTGGTCCGCCGCTCATGAACGGCCACACCGTGGACTACAGCATCGTGATCCCGACTACCGGCCGGGAAAGCCTTCGGCTGCTGCTCGAGTCGCTCGCCGCCGCGTCGGGTCCGAAGCCACGGGAGATCATCGTGGTGGACGATCGGCCACGGGGCGGGGAGTTGACGCTGCCCGAGACAGCGCCCCCGGCGCGGGTCATCCGGTCGGGTGGCCGCGGACCCGCCGCGGCGCGGAACGCGGGGTGGCGGCACGCCGCGGGCACGTGGATCGCCTTTCTCGACGACGACGTGCTCACCGCGCCGGATTGGCCCGCCCGCCTGGCCGACGACCTGCGCGATCTGGACCAGCACACCGCGGCGTCCACGGCCCGCATCGAGGTTCCGCTGCCGAAGCACCGGCGACCGACCGACGCGGAACGCGCGACGGCACGGCTAGCCACGGCGCGGTGGATCACCGCGGACATGGCCTACCGCAGGTCCGCGCTGGTCGCGGTCGGCGGCTTCGACGAGCGGTTCCCGAGGGCCTTTCGCGAGGACGCCGACCTCGCGCTTCGGGTCTGCCTGGCGGGGTACGCCATCGCGTCCGGGAACCGGCTCACGCGCCACCCGGTCCGCGAATCGGGGCCCATGGCGAGTGTGCGAGCGCAACGCGGGAACGCCGACAACGCCCTGCTGCGACGGAAGTACGGCGCTCGATGGCGCCGGCGCATCGGCGAAGACCAGGGACTGCTGCCCCGCCACACGCTCACCACGGCAGCGGGCGCGGCGGCCATGGCGCTCGGCATCGCGGGCCTGCACCGGTCCGCGATCCTGCTCGCGGCGGCATGGACGGCGCTGACCGGTGCGTTCGCCGCGCGCCGGATCGCGCCGGGGCCCCGCACACCGGCGGAGATCGGCCGGATGACGGTGACCAGCGCGCTCATACCACCGGCCGCGTGCTGGCACCGACTGCGCGGTGAGCTGCGCCACCGGAACGCGACCCACACCTCGCCCTTGGCGTTGTTGTTCGACCGGGACGACACCCTCATCATCGATATCCCCTACCTCGCCGATCCCGGCCGAGTGCGACCGGTGCCGGGGGCGCTCGACGCACTGCGGAAGCTGCGCGCGGCCGGCGTCCAGCTCGGCGTCGTGAGCAACCAGTCCGGGGTCGCGCGAGGGCTGATCAGTCGCGAACAGCTCGCCGCGGTCAACTCCCGGGTCGAGGAGTTGCTCGGACCGTTCGCCACCTGGCAGGTGTGCGTGCACGGCGAGGACGACGGCTGCGCGTGCCGCAAACCCGAGCCCGGCTTGATTCGGCAGGCCGCCGCGGACCTCGGCGTCGATGTCGGCAGGTGCGTGGTCATCGGTGACACCGGCGCGGACGTCACCGCCGCGATGAGCGCGGGCGCACGCGCGATCCTGGTGCCGACCGCGAGAACTCGCCCCGAAGAGGTGCATCGCGCGCGTCGCGACGCGACCGTGGCGCAAGACCTGGCCGAAGCCGTACGGCTGGCGATGGCGGGCGTGCCGTGACAGGCCGGGCGCTGGTGGCACGCATGGACAACTTCGGCGATGTGCTGCTGGCCGGTCCGTGCGTGCGCGCGGTGGCGGCGCACGTCGATTCGGTCACACTGCTGACCGGGCCTCGCGGCCGCGCCGCCGGTGACCTCTTGCCCGGTGTGGACCAGGTCTCGAACTGGTGCGCGCCCTGGATCGATCCGGAGCCGCCCCCGGTCACCTCGGCGGACTCCACCGCGTTCATCGAGCGGATACGCGCTCTCGAGGTGGATCTCGCGCTGATTCTCACCTCTTTCCACCAGTCCCCACTGCCGCTGGCGCTCCTGCTCAGGATGGCCGGAGTCCCCTGGATCGGCGCCATCTCCGAGGACTACCCCGGTTCGCTGCTGGACCTGCGTCATCGCGTCCACGGCGATCCGCCCGAAGCGGAACGCGCGCTGTCGCTCGCGCAGGCGGCGGGTTTCCGGCTGCCGCCCGGCGACGACGGGAAACTCGCCGTTCGGCAACCGTTGCCGAAGGTCGGTGGTCTCACCGGCGAACCGGGGTACGTGGTGGTCCATCCGGCCGCGTCGGTCCCGGCGCGGCAACCGTCGTCCTCCCGTTCCGCGGCCATTGTGGCAGCGCTGACCGCCGCCGGACACCGGGTGATCGTGACCGGCGACCGATCCGACCGGCCGCTCACCCACGCGGTCGCCGGTAGGCACGCCATCGACCTCGGCGGAGCCACCACGCTGCCCGAGCTCGCCGCCGTGCTCCGCGACGCGAGCGTGGTGGTGGCGCCCAATACCGGGCCCGCGCACCTCGCCGCGGCCGTCGGCACGCCCGTGGTCTCGCTCTTCGCACCGGTCGTGCCCGCCGAGCGGTGGGCTCCCTACGGCGTGCCGGTGGCCATGCTCGGTGACCAACGCGCCCCCTGCCGCGGCAGCAGGGCGCGCGAGTGCCCGGTGCCAGGGCACCCGTGCCTCGATTCGATCACCCCGGAGCAGGTCGTCACGGTGGCGGAAGAACTCGGTGCGGGCAGGCATGAGCGTCTGCGGACAGGAGGTGCGCGGTGATCGAGGAGCATTTCGCGGCTTTGGCCACGGCACTGGAGCGCACCAGTCGCTTCGCACCGAATATCCGCAGGTGGGGACGGGAACTGGCGATCGTGCTCGACAACGGTGGCAGGTTGCTCGCGTGCGGCAACGGTGGCAGCGCCGCCGAAGCCCAGCACCTGACCGGGGAACTGGTCGGCCGCTTCCGCAACGAGCGGCGCCCGTTCTCGGCGATCGCCCTGCACGCCGACACCTCGGCGGGCACCGCGATCGTGAACGACTACGGCGGAATCGAACTGTTCGCGCGGCAGGTTCGCGCGCACGGCAGGCCCGACGATGTGCTCATCCTGCTGTCCACGAGCGGCACCAGTCCCAACGTGGTGGCCGCGGCGAAGGCGGCGCACGACATCGGCGTCACCACGTGGGCCATGACCGGCCCCGTGCCCAATCCGCTTGCGGCACTGTGCGATGACGCCGTGGCCGTGGAGGCGGCCACCACTGCCACCGTGCAGGAAGTGCATCTGGTCTTGGTGCATGCCCTGTGCTCGGCACTCGACGACGCGCTGGGGGTATCGACGTGAAGCCGTTGGTCGTGGTCGGCGACAGTATTCTCGACGTCGACATCGAGGGCGTCGCCAACCGGTTGTCGCCCGAAGCGCCGGTGCCCGTGGTGGACGTCGAACGCCGGTGGGTACGTCCCGGCGGCGCCGGTCTGGCCGCGGCGCTCGCCGCGCAGTCGGTCGCCGACGTTTCGCTCATCACCGCGACGACCGACGACCGGGACGGCCACACCCTCGCGCGGCTGCTGGGCCGGGACGTTCGAGTCGTCAGGATGCCGCTGCGAGGTGAGACGGTACGCAAGACCCGCATCCGCGCCGCCGGTCAGTCGCTGCTTCGGCTGGACACCGGTGACGGGACGGCGGATGGCGGCCAGCTCACCGCTTCGGTCACCAGGACCCTGCGGGCGGCCGGCGCGATCCTCGTCGCGGACTACGGCCGGGGCGTCGCCGCGCACCCGCAGATCCGGCACGTGCTGACCGAACTGACTCGGTCGGTACCGGTGGTGTGGGATCCGCACCCCCGCGGCCCCGCCCCGACGCCGGGTGCCTCGCTGGTTACGCCGAATCTGAAGGAGGCGCGCCAGTTCGCACCGGGATATGTCGAAGCCGACGAATTGGCGAAAGTACTCCGTGACGAGTGGGCCGCGGATTCGGTCGCGGTCACCACCGGTTCGGCCGGGGCGGTGCTGGCCAATGGGAAGCGTCTCACCGTGGTGCCGGTGCCCGCCGAGATACGGATCGCCGGGCACGCCGGTACCGACACTTGCGGCGCGGGCGACCGATTCGCCTCCGCCGCGACCGCCGCACTGTGCCACGGGTCCACGGTGGCCGAGGCGGTGTCACACGCCGTGGACGCGGCGGCCAGGTTCGTCGCGGCGGGCGGCGCGGCCACGTTGTCCATCTGCGACAGCACCGCTGCCGCGGAGTCCGACACCACGGAAACGGGCAGGTCGGCGTTCGAGGTGGCGGCGCGAGTGCGGGCGGCGGGCGGCAGGCTCGTTGCCACCGGCGGCTGTTTCGACCTGCTGCACCCCGGCCATGTGAGCCTGCTGCGCAGGGCTCGGGCCATGGGCGACGCGCTGGTGGTCTGCCTCAACTCCGATGCGTCGGTGCGGCGTCTGAAAGGTCCGCACCGCCCGATCGTGCCCGCGCGCGATCGAGCCCGGCTGCTCATCGCCCTGTCCTCGGTGGACGCCGTCGTCGTGTTCGACGAATCCGCACCGAGCGCACTGCTGGACCGCCTTCGCCCGGATGTGTGGGTCAAGGGCGGCGACTACACCGGCGTCGACCTCCCCGAAGCCGCGGTGGTCCGCGGTTACGGCGGCGAGATCGCGCTGATCCCGACTGTTCGCGGTTACTCGACAACACAACTGGTCGCCGCGACCCAGGCTCGCGGCTGACACGACGTAAGGAGCGCGATGCGAACCCTCGGCAATGTCTTGATCACCGGTGGCGCTTCCGGGCTCGGCGCGGCGGTCACCGCCGCCGTCCGCGAGAACGGGGGCCGCCCCTATGTGATCGACCGGGTGGAGCCGGAGACCCCCGTCGACTTCGTGTGTGCCGATCTCGCCGACACCTTCGCCGCCGAACAAGCCGTGCGCGAACTCATCGAACGCGCCGGTGGCCGGATCGACGGCGTGTTCACCGCCGCGGGAATCGACGCGTGCGGGCCCCTGGACAAGGTGCCCACGAAGAAGTGGGAGTACGTGGTCCAGGTCAACCTGCTCGGCACCGCCGCCGTCATCCGCGCCGCCCTTCCGTCCCTGCGGGAGAGCCAGGGCACGGTGGTGACCTGCGCTTCCACCCTGGGAATCAAGGCCGTCGGTGACGCGACCGCTTATTGCGCCTCGAAATTCGGTGTCGTCGGCTTCACCCGGGCGCTCGCCGCCGAAACAGCAGGCAGCGTCGGGGTGACCTTGCTGATCCCGGGCGGAATGCACACCGCGTTCTTCGACGACCGCGACGAGCAGTACAAGCCGCCGCCCGACGCGAAACTCAACCGGCCCCGGGACGTCGCCGACGCGGTGATCTTCGCGCTGCGTCAGCCGCCGGGCTGCGAGGTCAGGGAGATGGTCGTGTGCGCCTCGGAAGAGGGATCGTGGCCCTGAGCCACTCCATTCTCGTGCTCCGCGCACTCGGGCTCGGTGACCTGCTCACCATCGTGCCCGCCCTGCGCGGGCTGAGAAAGGCCTACCCGGACGACCGGGTGGTACTGGCCGCGCCGGAAGCGCTCCGCGATCTGGTCGGTCTCATCGACGCGGTGGACGACCTGCTGCCGACCGCGGGACCGGGTGCGCTCCGATGGGACGGCGCGGCGCCGAAGCTGGCGGTGAATTTGCACGGCAGTGGGCCGGAGAGCATTCGGGACCTCCTGGCGGCACGTCCCGGCACTGTGCTGACCCACCACCATCCGGATTTCCCCGATCTCCCCGGCCCCGAGTGGCACGACGACATGCACGAGGTGGATCGCTGGTGCCGGCTGCTGCGATTCGGACGCATCGACGCCGATCCCACCGCCCTGCTGCTACCCGTGCCACCGGAGCCCGCCCCCGAGTCGAACGTGGTCGTGCTGCATCCCGGCGCGGCCTATCCCGCACGTCGCTGGCCGTCCGAACGCTTCGCCCGAGTGGCACGGGAACTCGGCGCCGACGGCCACCGCGTGGTGATCACCGGTACGTGCGGCGAGATCCCGTTGGCGAACGCCGTCGCCGAACAAGCCGGACTACCACCCTCGGCGGTGTACGCGGGACGCACCGGCCTCGCCCAACTCGCCGCGCTGGTGGCCGGCGCGGCGCTGGTCGTGTGCGGCGACACCGGCGTAGGGCATCTCGCCACCGCCTTCGGCACCCCGTCGGTGCTGCTGTTCGGCCCCACGCCGCCGCACCGCTGGGGACCGCCCGCCGACGCGAAACACCATGTGCCGCTGTGGGCCGGGGCCGTGGGCGATCCGCATTCCGACCATCCGGATCCCGGGCTGCTCATGCTGCGACCCGAGCATGTGCTCACCGCCGCGGCCGGGCTGCTCGGCGAGAAGGTGCGCCATGGGTAGTCGCGTCGGTGTGGTGGGTGCCGGTTACGTGGGGCTCACCAGTGCCGCCTGCCTCGCCCATTGGGGACACCATGTGGTCTGTGTCGACAACGACCGGGCCAAAATCGCGGAACTTCGCGCGGGCACCGTCTCTATCGCCGAGCCGGGCTTGCCGGAAATGGTCCGGGAAGGACTTTCGGAGAACCGACTCGTCTTCACGCCGAACCCCGGCGAGTTGCACCGATGCGAAGTGGTTCTGCTGTGCCTGCCCACGCCGATGGGGACCAGCGGAACGGCCGACCTGGGTGTGATCGAGGAGGCGCTCGAGACGTTGTCCACCGTCCTGTCGCCGGACTGCGTGCTGGTCACCAAGTCCACCGTCCCGGTGGGGACGGCCGCGCGGATCCCCGACCGGCCCGGTCTCGCGGGCACGCCGGTCGTCAGCAACCCCGAATTCCTCCGGGAGGGCCACGCGGTCGAGGACTTCCTGCGCCCCGGCCGCGTCCTCGTCGGTGCGGCCGACGACGACCGGGAAGCGGCCGACCGCGTCGCGGCACTGTACGCCGCAACGGGCGCGCCGGTGCTGCGATCGGACCCGGCCAGCGCGGAACTGGCCAAGTACGCCAGCAACGCCTTCCTCGCGGTCAAACTCTCGTTCGTGAACACCTTGGCCGAGCTGTGCGAACGGGTCGGCGCCGACATCACGAAGGTCACCGACGCGATGGGAATGGACGACCGGATCGGTCCGGCCTTCCTCGCGCCGGGCCCCGGTTGGGGCGGATCGTGCCTGCCCAAGGACACGCACGCGCTCCTGCGGGCCGCGGAGGCATCCGGGGTGGATTTCGCCATGGTGCGTGATGCCCTGCGCGCCAACGACCGTCAGCAGGCGATGGTGCTGCGTAAGATCCGCCGCGCGGTCACCGGCGCGGTCGACGGCTCGCTGTCGGGGACGCGGATCGGCGTGCTCGGCCTCGCGTTCAAAGCCGGGACGGGAGACCTGCGCGACTCCCCCGCCCTCGCGATCGCACGGCAGCTCGCGAGGCACGACGCCACGGTCACCGCCTACGATCCGTGTGTCCCGGCGGGCACCCCAGGCCTCGACGGCGTTCGGGTGGTGGACGACCCGTATCTGGTGGCCAAGGACGCCGGTGCGCTCGTAATCCTCACCGAGTGGCCCGAGCTCCGTTCGCTCGACTGGGCGAAATTCGCGACCGTCGTCGACCGGCCCGTCGTCGTGGACACCCGCAACCTGCTCGACGAGCACCTGCTGAGCGGCACCGGCTTCACCTTGCTCGGCACCGGCGTTTCTCTCCGAGGCCCACGGATCTGAACGGCGCGCCGGCACGCCGCTCCTGCGACCCGTACCGCCACAGCTCCGGCACACCTGCTGCGGCACTGGGCCGTGGACGCAATGGACGCGGCCATCCGCGCGCTGATTGCGTCCTATCACACGGCCTCGACGTGACACAGAGGAACATGCCGAGACGCTCGCGGTCGCCCCGTCAGCCGCGACAGGCTGATCGGGGTGCGGCGTGGCCCATGCCCGGGGCCGTACGCTCCGCCCCCGTCCGAAATCCGGCCCGATCCGGCCGGTGCCTCCCCGCGCCGGATATCGGTTCGGTAACCGTCGTGGGGTCCGAGGGCTGCCAGATAGCCGGCACGCCCGCAGGCCGGGACGAAGCTTCCCCCACGCTCACGCCCCCTTTTCGAAGCCATGTCACGATTCGATCACGCGCGACCACTCCTGGTCGTAAGAAAAAACAGGCCTTTTCTCGTTCTGGCATTACCGCCACACTGTCGGTAACCGATAGTTAGCCTCATGAACGTCGTAGAGCGGCTGTAGTGCCCGCCTCACGCGACGACTCGGCCGCCGGTGACGGCGATCGAGCGTCCTGTTCCATACCGAATCGCTACCTCGGTCGATCGGAGCGTCGGCCCGGAGAACGTTATGGCTATCCCAGCGTCCATGCCCAGCCCATTCGATGCGGCCGGTAGCGGCGGCCCCCCTGCCGCCCGATCGAGCCGCGGCGCCACCGCGGACCCGGCGCGGTCCGCACGCGGCTTCGACGAGCAACTCGCGCCGCTGAGAATCCCGGCGCTGGTCCTGGGCGCCCTGATGATCTGCCTGGGCCTCGTGGCGCTGCTGCCGTTGCGGGCATGGTTGCACGACTACGGCGCATGGCTGGTGATCGCCGCCTACGTGCAGTACTTGGGCGTTGCGGCGACCTTGGAGATCTGGGGTCTGCGCATGACCGCGAAAGGCGGCCGCGCCAGGTGATATGCGGCGAGGCGAGCACGTCATGTGAGGGCGCGTACCGCAGAGAGGCCTGACCACGTTGGTCACCGGCGAGGGGATCGGCGGTTCCGGCCCGAGGTTCCGTCTTCGACTGCGACCGGATCGTTCGAGCGGCGCCCGGACGACGGGCTTCACGATGGCTCGGTCTGCATCGGCGACGACGATGCCACCGCACCGGGACTTGCCTTGACATCGGCGGCAAGGTTTACCGTTGCGACGCCGGGGTGGTGCGGAGGTCGCCGGTACCAGGGTGCGACCGCATGCAACCGCTCCGCTCTCCGTCCGAAGGTCTCTACCGATAGATCCGCGCCGACGCGCGCGCAAAGGATTGTCTGTGAAATTCGCGATCAGTTACAGCACGCCGTTCAACGGAACCGATCCCGACCGGCTCGTCACGTTTGCCCAGCATGCCGAGAGGTGCGGATTCGAGGCGCTGTATCTACAGGATCACATCGCGCTGTATCCCGGTGCGTCTTACGGGGCCGGAGAACTGCCGCCGGAATCGCCCTACTTCGATCCGCTCGATTGTCTGAGCTTCGTCGCCGCGGCCACGCGACGGCTGCTGCTGGGCACCGGTGTCCTGTTGCTGCCCTACCGCCACCCGGTGGTGCTGGCCAAACGCTTGGCCACCATCGACGTCTTGTCCGCAGGACGCATGCGGCTGCTCACCGTCGGACTCGGCGCCCTGCCGGGCGAGGCGCGGGCGATGGGAGTGGACTTCCACACCCGCGGTCGCCGCGCCGACGAGGCGATCGACGTGCTGCGGCTGCTGTGGTCGGGCGGCCCCGAGGGCGTCGACTATCACGGTGAGTTCTACGCCTTCGACAAGCTCTGCAGCTACCCCAAACCACTGGGGACAACCGAGCTTCCGATCCATGTGGGCGGGTCAAGCCGAGCTGCCGCACGCCGCGCCGGTCGACGGGGCGACGGCTACTTCGCGGGTGGCATGCTCGACGACACCGAGCGTGATCTGCAAATCGAACTGGCACGCAAGGCGGCCGCCGAAGCGGGCCGTGACCCGGCCGCTCTCGAGTACACCCGCTGGGGCTCGGCCGATCTGTCGGTCGAACAGGTCCGGCAACTCGAAGATCGAGGAGTGACGCGGATCGTCGTCAACCTGGTCCCGGGGACGGCCGATGAACAGCACGACCGAATGTCGGAATTCGCCGAACGATTCGATCTCACGAGGGGTTGGATCGAGAGTTGCGCATCCGCGATGCGATGACCCGGGCGAGGAAGAACGGCGCTTTGACGTCGACCGCGTAGACGCGGCCGAGCAGGTCCTCGTCGGCGGTGACCGTGGTCGACGGCGGGATAGATTCCCTGGATGAGGCGACCCGACCGAGATCGGCCGCTGACACGCCGCATACCTGATCGGTGCCGCAGGCCGGGCCGCGAAGCGGACATTCCAGCTACCATCTGGCAAATGTACGTACAGCGCTGGTTCCCGGCCGGTGATCCGCATCCCTCGACCTGGTCCGCAGCGGCCCGGAGCAGGCAGGCCACCCCCGTCACCCGGACAAGTCGTCAGGACCGGTTTTCCCAGACCTGACAAGTTCGGCGCTCCGGAGCCGCTGCGGCGCGACCTAGGATGATCTTCCCGATCCCGAGCACGGTGGGCCGCGAACGCGGAGGGAACGACATGCTCTCGACGACGAACGAATCGGAATCCTTCGGTCATCGAACCGGAAGAAAGAGGAGGGATGCGGGTGGGCTCGGCAGAGCGATCTGGGAAGCAGCGGGTTGTTCGTGGTCGGCTGAGAAAGACCGGCGCTGTCATGGCGACAGCCGTGCTCATGTCATCGATCGGGGCGACCGTGGCTACAGCCGCGCCGATCCACGCACCGATAGCGCGCGCGCCGGTGGGCGGATACACGGAGCTATCCGTGCCATCCAGCATGGGGCCGATCAAAGTCCAGGTCCAGTGGGCGGCCCGCGGCGGGAGCGCGGCGCTCTATGTGCTCGACGGTCTGCGTGCCCCCGCCGATCACAGTCAGTGGACGACCGATACCGACGCCCTGCGCCAGTTCGCGGACGACAACGTCACAGTGGTGTTCCCGGTCGGTGGCCACTCGAGCTTCTACACCGACTGGTACCGATCCAGTAGCACCAA
Source organism: Nocardia sp. NPDC005745 (assembly GCF_040630775.1). Lineage (NCBI taxonomy): Bacteria > Bacillati > Actinomycetota > Actinomycetes > Mycobacteriales > Nocardiaceae > Nocardia > Nocardia sp. NPDC005745. Next base: position 155,174 of record NZ_JBEXYF010000005.1, on the reverse strand, counting down.
CGGTCAAGCGGCGACGTACAAGTGGGAAACCTTCCTCACCAAGGAACTGCCTGCCTATTTGCAGGGATACGGCGTGTCGCGCACCAACAACGCCATCGTCGGCGCCTCCATGGGCGGCAACGCCGCGCTGACGCTGGCCGCCTACCACCGCAATCAGTTCAAGTTCGCCGGATCCTTCTCCGGATTCCTGCACCCGACATTCCCGCTCTGGAGCGAAGCGATGCGCGCCGCCATGTGGGATGAGGGCAACTTCAACGTCGACGACATGTGGGGTCCGGCCGGGGACCCCGCCTGGAGCCGCAACGACGCCACCGAACAGGCGGAATTGCTGCGCGGACTGCCGATCTACGTCTCGAGCGGCAACGGCCTGCCCGGCCCGCTCGATGTGCCGTTCGGATTCGGGAACACCGTCAACGCGATGGGGCTCGAGACGATGACGATCACTTCCGCCCAGATGTTCCGCGATCGGCTCGCGGAACTCGGCATCACCGCCCGCATCGACATCATCGATGGAACGCATACCTGGCCCTACTGGCAGCAAGCGCTCGCGACGGCGCGTCCGATGATCCTCGATACGCTCGGCGCGCACTGAAGGCAGCGGTCATGGGGTCGGGCAGCGGGACAACGGTCCAGCCTTCGCGGTATAGCGGGGCTCGAAGACGCGATCAGGGTGCCACCGCCGCCGGAGCATCGCAAGGGCGGGGTGCGCTACCCGATTCACCGGCGCACCGGGGCCGTTTCGATGCCGGAAGACGGGGTAGATGCCGGGAGTGGGAAACATGCCGCCTGACGGGGTCGATGAGGCAGTGGTCGCCGCCGCGCGACAGGTGATCGAGCAGGCGAAGGGTGCGGTGATGCTGGTCTACAGCGTCGACGCCGACCACGCCTTCGAGGTCCTGCGAACCGCCTCCCAGGACACCAACATCAAACTCCGCGACATCGCGGCCGCGGTGGTCGAGGAACTCCCCGAGATCGGCGCACCTCGAGGCATGGAAGCGCTACGAGAATCCTTGGATCGCGTGCTGTTCAGAGCCACCACCCACCAGCCGCACCACTGACAACCGTCCACGGCCCGTCGGAGGTCGGTAGCCGCCGAAGCCAGCCCGGCCCGGCTCAGGAAACGGGATGTGACGACTCGAACCAGCGGGCGCTGCCGCCGGGCAGGGGGAAAGTGCTTGGTCCGGCGGCAGCGCGTATCCGACAGCGGGTACCGGCCACCCCCAGTGGTGACCAAAACATCTGTACCCGACTGTTATTCGTCACAGCAGCGCCCAGCGTTACATGACGGCGCCATCTTCTGAGTGTGACGCTCGTCGCACATTGCCGCCGACTGCTGTCACCACATGATCAGTTGCCCGCGCGCCGTGTCCGGGCCGCAGGTGCTCTGCACCGGTCAGGCGACACCGACCGTCGACGCACGAACGTTGCAGCCTGCCGCGCGAGATGGTTTGCATCAGCCCGATCGCCCAGCAGGTCGGGCACCCGCGCAGTGCGAGCAGACCCACCGGTGCCAGCAGCAAGCCGAACATCCCGAATGCCGGCAGCAACGCGATCGCGCCGATCAGCGCGCCGAATCCCACGACGCCGCGTACCAGATGCCGAGGCACCGAGGCGCTGGCGAAGTTCTGCTCGTCAGTCATTCTGTCCGCTCCTTTCCGGAGTTGGGTGCGGTGTATTCCGCAGCTGGTGCTGCACCGTTGCCCGGGCACGGTGCAGCCGTGACTTCATCGCCGCCACACTCAAGCCGAGCATGCCCGCGACCATCCGGCCGCTGTACCCCTGAACGTCTCGCATGATCAGCACCCGCCGCTGGTCGGCGGGCAGCGCAGCGATCACCGCCGCCACTCGGGCGGCCTCGAGTCGCTGCACGGCCTCGTCCTCGGCCGAGGCCACGAAGGAATCGGGCATCGGCTCGAATTGCCTTGTCACCATGCGCCACTGCCGTACGCACTCGTTACGGACGATGCGGAACATCCACGACGCCAGCGCACCGGAGGCCCGCAACGTCCCGATCTTGCGATAGAGGATGATCAGCGCTTCTTGTGCGGCGTCCTCCGCGTCTTCGGCGGAGGCGCACAATGTGTGAGCGAACCGGCGCACATGCGGGTACGAGCCGGATACCAGTGCGGCGATCGCCGCGGAGTCGCCTTCGCGCGCCGCGGCGATCAAACGCTCGTCCGGCCAGGTGTGGTCAGTCACGCGAGCGGCTCCAGCGGCGGAGCACGGTAACGCTGCACCAGCCCACCAGCACGGTCACCACTGCGATGGCGGCAATGATCACGACAACCTCCTCGATTCGCGCCGACCGGGTTGCCGGCACACATATGAGAGGGCCGGACATCACCAAAGGATTCACTCGAATGTCAGCACAGCCGATGCGGCAGTTTCGAGCAACTGCCGGGAGTTGCCCCCGACCTGTTGCCGCCACGCCGCTGCGGTACGCAGAATTGTCGCCGTGGCCGGTGGTTCGACTCGACCGTTGTTGTTCTTGGACGTCGATGGGACATTGCTCCCCTACGGCACCGCCGTTCCAAAGGTGAGCGAGGTGGACTGGTCGGCATGGCAGCAGCCATCGAATCCGCTCCTGTCCGGGCTGACCCGACGCCTCGGCGACCGACTGATTGCACTGGACTGTGAGCTGAGGTGGGCCACCGGCTGGGGCGAGGACGCCAACCGCGTGCTCGCGCCGATCCTCGGTCTGCCGCAGTTGCCGGTGGTGGCGTTGCCCGACTATCCCGGCGGCGACTATTTCGACGACGAGTTGCACTGGAAGACCAGAGCTGTGGTCACCTCGGCCGCCGGACGCTCGTTCATCTGGATCGATGACGAGATCAGGGAGCAGGATTCGGCCTGGGTCTGCGGCAACCACCACGGCCGCGCCCTGCTGCATCTTGTCGACGGCGTTCTGGGTCTGCTCGATACCGACTTCACAGCGCTCACCGATTGGCTACGGACCTCACCGTAGCTGTACGGGGTGATCGACCACCGCAGGCGAGTCATCCCGGCCACCACATGGCACCATCCGCTTCGCGGCTCGGGTTCACCCGCGTGGGTAGGGTCTCGGCAAGGCCCGCATCCGGCGGGCGACCCGGAGAAGGAGTGCCGCGTCATGCCGCTGTTCGGCCGAGACACCGAGCTGAAGGACCTGCGCGCACTCGTCGACGGTCCCGCCGAACGCAGCGGTATCCTCCTCCGAGGGGAGGCCGGCATCGGAAAGTCGGCGCTCGTGGACGAGACGGTCGCCGCCGCGGCCATCGCGGGGCTGCGGGTGCTGCGGACCGCGGGCGTCGAAGCCGAACAGAACTACGCCTACGCCGGATTGCACCGCCTGCTGTACCCGCTGCGCCACGGGTTCGACGCCTTGCCCCCACGTCAATACGAGGCGCTGACAACCGCATTGGGCCTGTCGGACTCCAACGCGGAGCCGAGCACCTACCTGGTCGGGCTCGCCGCGCTGACGCTGCTGGCCGACGCGGCGGGCGAGCGGCCGCTGCTGATCGTCGCCGAAGACGTGCACTGGCTGGATCACGCCGGCGTCGAGGTCCTCGCCTTCGTCGCCCGCCGCATCGACAGCGAACCGATCGCCATGATCGCCACGCTCCGCGACGGCTACCACTCACCGCTCGCCGACGCGGAACTGACTCTCACGCCACTCGGGCCGTTGCCCGACGATCATGCGGCGGCACTGCTCGACCACGCCGCACCCGAGCTGTCCGTGCCGACCCGTCGGCGGCTGCTGGCCGCGGCCCACGGCAACCCGCTCGCGCTCACCGAGCTACCCACGGTGGCCGGTGACCTCGAGGAACCCGCCCCGGCCCTGCCGCTGACCGAACGGCTCGAACGCGCTTTCACCGCGCGCGGCGCGGCACTCCCCGCGCCGACCCGATCCGCGTTACTCGTCGCCGCGCTCAACGACAGCGACTCCATCACGGAAATGCTCAGCGCCACAAGCATTCTGCTCGGATCCACGGCCGAGCCCGAAATTCTCACGCCCGCGGTCGAGGCCCGGCTGATCGAACTCGGCACCGCCACGATGACCTTCCGGCACCCGCTGATGCGATCGGCCATCGCCGCCACGGCGACGGCCGACGAACGCCGGCGCGCGCACCACGCGCTCGCCGACATGATCGAACGGCCGGACCGGCGCGCCTGGCAGCGCGCCGCGGCCACGGTGGGTCCGGACGAACAGGTCGCCCTCGCACTCGAAGACGTCGCCGAACGCGCCCGCCACCGCACCGGCGCGATCGCGGCGCTGGAGCGGGCTGCCGCCCTGACCGGCCACCCCGACCGGCAAGCGGACCGTCTGCTGCGCGCGGCCGAACTCGCCGTCGACTCCGGCCGCCGCGCCACCGCCGAACGACTCGTCCACGCCGCACGCGCACTCCCTATGACACCCCGCCACCACGCCACCGCATCCTGGTTGCTCAGCGGATTCGACGACGGAGTACGCGAACATCCCTCGCGCATCGCCGAGTTGGCGGCGCTGGCAGCAGCCGTCGCCGCCGAAGGCCACGCCGACGCGGCGATGCGGATTCTGTGGGGTGCGGCCATGCGGTGCTTCTGGTCCGAACCCGGCCTCGCCACCCGTCGCGCGCTCCTCGCCGTCGCCGACGAACTCCCCATCCCCGAGGACGACCCGCGATTGGTCGCCGTCGCCGCGTATGTGGCCCCCTTCGAACGCGGCGAACGCGTTCACCACCACCTGCGCGCACTGGCCTCCGGCCTCGGCCGCGACCCCGAGACCGATCGTTTCCTGGGCAGCGCGGCCCTCCAGGTCGGCGCCTTCGACCTCGCCGCCCACTTCTCCACCGCGGCCGCACCCGGCCTGCGCGCCGCGGGCAAACTGGGACTGCTGCCACGCGCGCTCACGGTGCGGGCCTGGAGCCTGACCAGGCTCGGCGACCTCGCCACCGCGGCGCCCGTCGCGGCCGAAGCCGCGACCTTCGCCCGCGAGACCGGGCAACCCTTCATGCACGGACTGGCCGTCGCCGTGCAAGCCGAGATCGCCGCACTGCACGGGGATTATCCGCACGCCGCTGCCCTCGGCGCGGACGCCGAACGGATCGGCCGGGCCTCGGGCGCACGGCCGGTACTGGCCACCGTCCAGCTCGCTCGCGGGATCGCAGCCCTCGGTGAGGGACGGTTCGACGACGCCTTCGCCGATCTCCGCCGGATGCACGACCCCGGCGATCCGTCGCACTCGCCGGCCCTGCGCGCGTATTTTCTTGCCGAACTCACCGATGCCGCGATCCGGGCCGGGCAGGCCGACGCCCTGCGGGAGCTGCTGCGCGAACTGGAACCCGCGGCTGCGTCCACACCCGCGCCCGCCCTGCACATCGGATTGCGCTACGCACAGGCCCTGCTCGCGACCGAAACCGCCGAAGAGCATTTCACCGGTGCGCTGGCGGCGGACCTGAGCGGCTGGCCTGCCGAACGCGCGCGACTGCACCTTTCCTACGGTGAATGGCTGCGGCGGCAACGCCGGGTTGTCGAATCCCGGACCCATTTGCGCACGGCCAGAGAGACATTCGACGCTCTCGGGTTCGCCGCCTGGAGCGAACGCGCGCGCCTCGAACTGCGCGGCGCCGGCGAATCGAGCCCCAACCGGAGCCCGGACGCCCGCGAGCAACTCACCCCGCACGAGCTGAGCATCGCGCGCTTGGCGGCTCAGGGCCTGACCAATCGCGAGATCGGGCAGCGGCTGTACCTGTCGCACCGCACCGTCAGCACCCACCTGCACCGGATCTTCCCCAAGCTCGGCGTCAGCTCACGAACCGATCTCGCCGGACTCCTACCGGCCGGAGACGACGCCACCGCATAACGCGCCTCACCGGAGCCCACCATCTCGGTACCCGCCATCACCATCGCCGGCGACCTCGACGGAGCGGCCAGAGACGGAAACCCCACCGGGACACGTTCTTCGGCAGATACGAGCACCGAGTCCTCGACGGCAACGGCCACAACGTCCCGCGGGAAGCGCCGCACCCGTTCGTCCAGGCGATCATCGACGCCGCCCACCTGTGATCAGCGCCTCGGCGCAGAGGCAGTGGCGAATGCCGGTGCCGCGGCGGCCACCATGCAGGTCCGCCCAATGGGTGGTGCGGAACGCGTATCGCGCATGGTGGCCGCGCCGGTTCGTCAGTGGCCGAGTTCCTCGAGCGTGCCGTGCCGCCGCAGATGGCCGTCCGTTCCGAGTTCGACGATGGTGTCGATGCCGATTCGCGCCAGGAACGGATGGTCGTGACTGACGACGATGACCGCGCCCCGGTAACCGGCGAGCGCCTCGATAAGCTGCTCGACGCTGGCGATGTCGAGGTTGTTGGTGGGCTCGTCGAGAATCAGCAATTGGGCGGGTGGGTCGGCGAGCAGCAGCCGGGCCAGCGAGACGCGGAAGCGTTCACCACCCGAAAGCGTCGACACCGGCCGGTCCGCGCTGTCACCACGCAGCAGCAGCCGGGCCAGCTGATTGCGGATGGTGGCCGGTGGGGTGGTGGTGGCGACGGCGTGCACATTGTCCACCGCGCCGGCGTCCTCGACGAGTCCGTCCAGGCGTTGCGGCAGGTAGCCGACGCGGTCGGTGAACAGGGCGCCCGCCACGTGTCCTGGCGTGTGAGGCCTGATGCCCAGCAGGTTCTCGATCAATGTCGATTTCCCGGCGCCGTTGGGTCCTACCAGCGCGACCCGCTCGGGGCCCTGGATGACGAGGGTATGGTCGCCGTCGCGTAGTTCGGCGATGCGCCTGCCGCGTGGCACATCCGGGTCGGGCAGGTCCAGGTGGATGTGTTCCTCGCGCCGTACGCGAGACGCGGCGTCATCGAGAAGTTGCTGAGCGGTCCGGACTTTCGCGTCGAGACCGGTGCGCATCGCGCCCGCCGAGGCCTGTGCTCTACTGGCGCGGTTGCCGGCCAGGATGCGCGGGATGCCGCCGTGCTGCTGCGTCGCCCGTGCGGTGCGCTCGCGGCGCGCGAGTTTGGTCTCGGCTTCGATCCGCTGCCGTTTTTCGGTCTTCAGTGCCTGTTCGGCGGTCCGGGCCGCCTGCACGGCCGCGGACTGTCGCTGTTCGAGGTGTTGTTTCCAAGCACTGTAGGGGCCACCGAACACTTCCATCGCCGCCGCGTGCAGTTCGGCGGTGCTGTCCATGCGTTCGAGCAATTCGAGGTCGTGGCTGACCACGACGAGGGTCCCCGGCCAAGTGTCGACGAACGCGCCCAGTTGCGCGCGCGTGGCCCGGTCCAGATTGTTCGTCGGCTCGTCGAGCAGCGTGATCGGAGTGCGGCGGATCCGCAGCCCGGTGACCGCCGCGAGCACGGCTTGCCCGCCGGAGATCTCGTCGACACGCCGGTCGAGATCCGCTGCGGTGAAGCCGATCTCGTGCAGCGCCTCGTCCGCGCGCGCTTCGATGTCCCAGTCGTCGCCCACCGCCTCGAAGTGCCGTTCGTCGGTGTCTCCGGATTCGATCGCGCGTAATGCGGCGAGCGTGCCCGCGATGCCGAGCAGTTCGGCGAGGGTGGTGCCGTGGCCGAGGGTCAGCGTCTGGGGTAGGTAGCCGACTTCGCCCGCGACCTCGATGTGGCCCGAGGTGGGCGTCAGGATCCCCGCGATCAGGCGCAGCAGGGTGGACTTGCCTGCGCCGTTGCGGCCGACGAGTCCCGTTCGTCCGGCGCCGAAGACGCCGTTGAGCCGCGCTAGCGCGACGCTGCCGTCGGGCCATTCGAACGACAGATCGTGCAGCGTGATCGGCGAATGCGTAGATGTAGGCATGTGTGGTTCTCCTTGTGCCCGTGAGGGATGCTTTGCGTTTCGAAGCCCGGTTGCGGACTGCGCACGCGGCAGCGGGCAGCGACGATCACCGTGGAACTTTCGGAGACGTCAGGCCCGCGGACGATTACCGCGCGATGAGATCTTCGAAGGCTGAAGCGACGGGCACCGTGCGCCGAAGCCGATTCCACGACCTATCGACGACATGGTGAGGGTGCGCACAAGGGTGTCCGCGCGATACGCAAACGCGCGACTCGGCGGTTCATCGGAGTGATGAACGCCCGACCCGGAGACGCCGCCTTCGAACAGGCGGCTACAGTCTGTCGACCTCGATGAGCACGCGGCCACCTTATCACCGGCGCGCACGCCTGTACCTGCCGGTCGCGGATACTCTGACCCGGTGCCCATTTCGTTCGACACCGGTCGGACGCCGTAGGTCGAATGTATCCAGCCATCTCGAGGGGAAGATGTGGGGGCGCGATGACGCGGAGTGCGGACTCGACCGGCGCGACGGTCTCCACCGGATGGGCGATCTTCGCGCTCGCCGCGGGCATCGCGGCGCTGCTGGCGCAGGCCGCTCTGGTGCCGTTCACCGCCGCGCCGCAATTCGGCTTGCTGGTCAACCACGGTGATTTGGCGATCTACCGCAATGCCGCCCGCGCGGTGCTCGATTCGCAGGCGCTCTACTCCGCGCCGATTCCACCAGGGGGTTGGTTCACCTACCCGCCGTTCGCAGCCTTGTGTTTCGTTCCGCTCGCGATCGTGTCGTTCGGCGTCGCGAAAGTCGCCTGGTTCGCGATGTCCTGGGTTGCTTTGTGGGCCACGATCTGGCGATGCTGGCGAGTGCTCGGTTACCGCGGCGATGCGCGCCTGGCACTGCTGTGTCTCGGACTGGGGTTGGTCGCGGTCGACATCGAAGCGGTACGAGGCACGCTGTGGCAGGGGCAGATCAACCTGCTGCTGATGGCGGTCCTGGTCTGGGACCTCACCCGTCCGGCCTCGGCGCGGCTGCGTGGTTTCTCGGTCGGCCTTGTCGCCGGGATCAAGCTGACCGCGATCGTGTTCCTGCCGTATCTGCTGCTCACACGGCAGTGGCGCGCCGTGGCCACCGCGGTGGCCACCGGCTCGGCCACCGTGGTCGCGGCCTGGCTGATCCTGCCGGGCGACGCCTGGATGTTCTGGCGCGATGCCGCCGGCGACGTCGACCGCATCGGTCCGGTCACCCACCCGGGAAATCAGTCGATCAACGGCGTGCTGTCGAACCTGTGGGCACCGCAGCTCGCACCGGACTGGCTCTGGGCGACATGCGTCGCCGGCGCCGCGGGTTTCGGCTATGCCGCCGCGGTCCGCGCCCACCGGACCCGAAGGCCGCTGCTCGGGGTGGTCGTGACCGGGTTGATCGGATGTGTCGTTCCGCCGCTGGCTTGGGGCCACCACTGGGTGTGGTACGTGCCGTTGCTGATCGTCTTGCTGCACTCCACCGCGCGGGTGAACACGTGCCGCATGCTCCGGATCACCGCGGCGACAGTTACGTTCGCGGCGTCCTCGATGTGGCTGACCAGTTGGCTCTACGCCGAAATCAAGACCCTCGGCATGACCGGGGCACCCAGCTACGTCCCCGCCATGACCGCCGCGAGCGAACAGATGCCCCCCACGGTCCGAGCCATCGTCTGCGGCGTCCCTGTCGCGGTCTACCTCGCCGTGGTCACCGCGATCCTCACCCGGACACCGACCGGACAGCGAAAACACGACCCTGCCGCCGAAGTACCCGAGGTCCCCGCGCACAGTTGAGGCGACCACCATCGCGGTGACGCCCGAAAGTGTCGTTGTATCAGACACCTGCGCAAGGATTTTGCTCGAAACGGTGCTCACCGGAGATCGATCCGGCCGAGACCGAAGTCCCCCAGGAACACGAATTCGTCGTTCGCCCCGAGAATCGTCGATCAGCGTCAGCGGGTGATGCGTCGACGAATTCGAGGACATACGCGGCGCGATACCTCTTTCGAGGTATCCGACAGGCCGAGTTATCGCGGCAGAACCGCTCGCAGCACAATGTTCCGAAATTTCTTGATGGTTCGAGTTAGGTTCCATCTTTCGCAGCGAAGCCGTATGTTTCAGCACCCGTAGGCATTTCAGACCCGCGTGATGTCGCCTTCGCCGAATAACATCGAGTGACGAAGACCCGCCAGATCGTCCGCCGCGTGCACACGGGCATAGATGTGGTAGCTCTTCGGCTCGTCCGGTGGGTATGCGCTGCTCGAACCCGGGTCCGATGGGATAGCTCGGTAGTACGGACGATGCCCGACCGGGCCGATCTCACCCTCACGCCTCGGCGATGAACAACTCTTGCGGTGGTAGTACGGCCCGGTCGTATACTCGCAATATGGCGGATGAATCGTCCTCCACCGAATTTCCCGATGCGCCGGTTCTCGTGGTGCAGACCAGGGAACGCGTCTATCGGCTACGTGCCGGGGGCGCATATAATGTCGGCCGGGATCCAGAGGCCGACGTCGTCGTCACCGATCCGCGCGTATCTTCCTTGCATGCCGTTTTGGAACGGGATTCGGAAGGTTGGAAAATCGAGGACGCGGGCAGTCTGAACGGAACCTTTTTCGACGGTCACCGCGTCGAGGAGATGGTGATCGACCACGACGAGACGTTCCAGCTGGGTCACGCCGTCGACGGCGAGCAGTTGGCCTGTTCCTTGGAAGGACAAGACGGGCGGCCAACCCCCGAGGCCGGTGCCGAGGCCGGTGGAGACACGATGCTCGTCCCCGATCCCGGCTACGACCTCGACGACGAAGCCACGGTCACGAAGTTCCTTCCGGGCCTCCCCCGGCGAGTTTCGCCTCCGACCGCCCACCCCACCGCGGTCGTCCGGATCACCGAACCCACGCTCCGGATCGGACGGGCGACCGACAACGACATCGTCACGCCCGACCTCATGGTCTCCCGCCATCACGCCGAGCTGCGCACGATCGGCGCGGGAAAGTACCGGATCGTCGACCTCGACAGCCATAACGGCACCTACGTCAACGGCTCCCGAGTCGAGGCCGCCGACCTCACCGACTTGGATTCGATCGGTCTGGGGCATACCACGTTCCGGCTGGTCGGCGACGAGCTGCGCGAGTCCGTCGACACCGGTGAGGTGTCGGTTTCGGTGCAGAATCTCACGGTACGGACACCGGAAGGCAAAGTGCTCCTGGACGGGGTGGGGTTCCCCATCCCGCAGCGCTCGCTCGTCGGCGTCATCGGGCCGAGCGGGGCGGGCAAGTCGACTCTGCTCGGCGCGGTCACCGGATTGCGGCCCGCGACGGAAGGGACGGTCCGCTACGACGGACGCGACCTGTACACCGATTACGACGAGCTCCGGCACCGGATCGGACTGGTCCCGCAGGAGGACATCCTGCACAACCAGCTTCCGACGCGGCGCGCGCTGCTCTACGCTGCCGAACTGCGCTTCCCCGGTGACACCGGACGTGAGGAGCGCGAGCAGCGGGTCGACGAGGTGCTCGAAGAACTGGGCCTGGCACGGCACGCGGATACCCGCATCGACAAGCTCTCGGGCGGTCAGCGCAAACGGGTGAGCGTCGCACTGGAGTTGCTGACCAAACCGTCGCTGCTGTTCCTCGACGAACCGACCTCCGGTCTGGACCCCGGTCTGGACAAGACGGTCATGGAGATGCTGTCGGAACTGGCACACGACGGACGGACGGTCATCGTCGTCACCCACAGCGTGGCGAACCTCGATTCCTGTGACCGTCTGCTGGTCTTGGTGCCCGGTGGCAAGCTGGCCTATTACGGACCGCCCGCCGAGGGTTTGCAGCAGTTCGGGAAGCGCACCTGGGCCGAGGTCTTCCAGGCATTCGACCGCGATGAGGAGCGCGACTGGGCCGGTGAATTCCGGGCTTCGCCACGCTTCGAGCAGTACGCGGCGGTCGCACCGACCGACGATGTCGGCCCCGCGGAGGTGCGCACACCTGCCCCACCGCCCGCGCCGCAGTCCAAGTTCAGCCAGCTCAGTACGTTGTGCAGGCGATATCTGGCGGTGATCGCCTCGGATCGCAGCTATCTGGCACTACTCGGCGTGATGCCCGTACTGCTGGGCGGCTTGATCGCCGCGGTGCCATCGGGCGAGGGGTTCATCGGGGCGCCGGGAACCAACGTCGATGCCCCGACCAAGCTCATGGTCTTGGCCTTCGCCGCCTGCTTCGTCGGCACCGGCAACTCGATTCGCGAGATCGTCAAGGAGCAGACGATCTACCGCAGAGAACGCGCCGCGGGTTTGTCGGCGGGCGTATATCTGATGTCGAAACTGCTCGTCCTCGGGGTGATCACCACCTTGCAGGCGGCGGTGCTGGTGCTGGTCGGCACGATCGGCGTGAGCATGCCGCCGAAAGGGCTTTTCACCTCCGTCGAGCTGGAGCTGATCCTCGCGATGGCGCTGCTCGGCATCGCGTCACTGGCTCTGGGCTTGCTGGTATCGGTGGCGGTGAACACCTCGGAGAAGACGCTGCCGCTGCTGATCGTGCTCTCCATGGCGCAACTGGTACTCACGGGCGGGCTGGTGCGACTCCCCGGCACACCCGTTCTGGAGCAATTGTCCTACCTCTCGCCGTCCCGCTGGGGATTCGGCGCAGGAGCCGCCACACTCGACCTCGACACCCTCTCACCGCATACGGGCGCACCCGACCCATTGTGGAAGAACACCCTCGGCACCTGGCTCCTCGATATGGGAGTCGTCGCCGGCCTGGGGGCCGTCTTCCTCGCCCTGGCCTGGTACCGCCTGTATCAGTTGCGCCCGCGTCGTCGCGGCGCACGCCGACCGGGGCTCTGACATCCCGGTAGTCGTTCGAAGTGGGAGACGGGCCAAACTACGCCGTCAGTCAATGGCTCGTCGTACAGGTAAAATCAGCGCAGGAGTTCCTCCCGGTACATGATAGAGGTGGCCTCCAGTCGGATACCCCTTCACCTGATCCGTTTCACCGCAGTTCATCGGCCTCCGGCAAGCCGGATAATTTGTCACGTCAATGAAGGTTCCATGCGATCTGTATCACGCCTACACTGAGCCGTTATATAACGGCACGTTATCCAGGTGCGTGTGAACGGCTCGTTCGCCGCCCTCGACGAATGGATATCGACATGGTGGCGGCTTCGGCGAAACCTTCCGACTGGTCCTTCGAGCGCAAAGGCACCGAGTGGGTCGCCGATGAAGAGCGCCGCGGCAAACCCAGGACCCTTTTCTGGCCGTGGGCCGGTACCAGCTGCAATGTGCTCTTGGTTTCATTCGGTCCGTACGTGACGGCGCTCGGTCTCGACTGGCATCTGGCCGCCCTGGCCGCGGCGATCGGCGCGGTCCTTTCCTTCCTGCTGCTGGCTCTGGTGTCGTTGGCCGGACAGCAGGGCGGGGCGGCGACCATGGTGGCCGGTCGGGCGGCGTTCGGATTCCACGGCAACAAGGTCCCGACCTCGATCAGTTATCTGGCGCTGGTCGGGTGGGAGACCTTCTCGGCCGTCCTGGCGACGCTCGCCGCTCGCACCGTGATGCGTCGACTTGCCCCGGCGGCGGATACCAGGCCGCTGATGGTCTTCACTCTCCTCACCGTCATCGTGGTGAGCACGGTGCTCGGAATCTACGGCTGTCACGTGATTCTGCGGATCCAGAAGTGGTTCGCCCTGACCTTCACCGCCCTCACCATCGTCTACATCGCGCTGACCCTGCCCAGGATCTCGTTCGCCACCCACGGCCACGGCGGCCTGGGCACATTCGCGGGCGGAGTCCTGCTGATCGCCAGCTTGCTCGGTCTCAGCTGGGTCAACTGCGCGGCCGACTACACCAGGTATCTCCCTCGCGAGACCAGCAAACGCGCGCTGGTGGGATGGGTCACCTTCGGCGGTACCGCCCCCGCGGTAGTGCTGATGGGATTCGGGACGCTGCTGGCGGCGGGCGATCCGGAAGTCGCGGCACTGGCCGAGACCGATCCGATCAGCGCCTTGTCGGCACATCTGCCCACTTGGTTCCTGGTCCCGTACCTGATCCTGGCGTTGGTCGGCTTCGTGTCCGGCTCCACCATCGGCCTGTACTCCTCAGGGCTCGCGCTGCAGACCTTGGGCGTGCGGATGCCTCGCCACTACACCGTGCTGATCGACGCGGTTCTGATCGCCTGCGCCGGCGGATATGTCGTTTTCGCCGCTCCGGGCTTCTTCGCCCCGTTCCAAGCATTTCTGACCACCACTGCGGTCGTCATGGCCGCCTGGTCCGGGATCTTCGTGGTCGACCTCTGGCAGCGCCGCCGCGTCGGATACGACCGGACAGCGCTGTTCAGTCCGGTCGGCGGCTACGGCGGGGTGAACCGCGCGGGAATCGGCTGTCTCTGCGTGGCGGTGATCGTCGGGTTCGGCCTGATCACTTCCCCCGATCCGCACATCGGCCCACTTCTCGGATATCTGTTCACCCACGCCGCCCGAGCGAGCGGCCTGGGCAGCAGCAACCTCGGCATCTTCGTCGCCCTTGTCCTTGCCGCGCTGGGATACGCGGCACTGCATCGAGTGCGTCCGGTCGTCGAGCCGTCCCTCGACGAGAGCCAGGAAACCGAGCCGGTCCGCGTGGGTGCGTAGACGCGACCCTGGTCGAGCCTTCATCACTCATTGCCGAGGATCAGCTCCGGGCCCGACCGTCGTGCGACAGCGGCATCTCCGGCGCGGTGCCCCCGGTCGTCCGACGGGACCGCGACGAGGCAACGGGTGAGCAACTCTCGTCGCAGCCGGCCGTCGGCCGACCGCCGCTTGCTCATCGGCCCGCGAAACGAGGCGGTCTGCGGTCCAGCATGGCCGAGACGGCCTCGTGGTGGTCCTCGGTATGGTGCGCGACGGCCTGCATCGCCGCCGACAGTTCGAGCAGGCTCTCCAGGCTCTGATGTGCTCCTTCGCGAAGCAGCCGCTTGGTCATCCGCAGGGCTTGCGGCGGATTGGCGCAGACACGCGCGGCCAGCCGGTGGGCCGCGTCCGAGAGAGCACTCGGCTCCACCACCTGGGAGACCAGCCCCCAGTCGAGCGCGGTGACCGCATCGATCGGCTCACCGGTGAAGGCCATCACGCATGCCCTGGCCATGCCGATCGCCCTGGGCAGCAACCAGGCGCCGCCGTCACCGGGGACGAGGCCGACCTTGACGAAGCTCTCGGCGAACACCGCGGTGGTTGCGGCGATCCGCATGTCGCACAGCAGCGCCAGATCGAAACCCGCGCCGATGGCCGGTCCGTTGACGGCAGCGATGGTGGGTACCTCGCAGTGATACAGAGCTTTCGGGATGCGCTGAATGCCGTGCCGGTATTCCTGACGCAGCCGTGCCGGTGCGCCGCCGAACATACCGGTCCGCGCACGCATGTGCTTGACGTTGCCTCCGGAGGAGAACGCCGCCCCCGCACCGGTGAGGATGGCCGCTCGCACACTGTGGTCTCGGTTGGCCGCCGCCACCGCGTCCTCGAGCGCGCTGATGGTGTCGGCATCGGAAATCGGATTGCGCGCTTCCGGGCTGTTCAACGTCCAGACGACGATGTCTCCGGTCCGGGCGATCAAGATCGGGTCATTCATCACGCTCTCCGGATGTTCGCCGGGACAGAACGATGCGCACGTCGACCGGCATGAAGCCACGACCGGACGCGATCACCGGGTTGAGATCGAGTTCGGATATCTCCGGGTGCGTGGCGACGAAATCGCCTATCCGGACGAGCAACCGAGCGAGCTCGGTGCGATCGACCGCGGGCAGATGCCGGTAGCCGTCGAGCATGCGCGAGACGATCGTCTCCTCGATCATTTCGCGGGCTTCCGGTTCGGTGAGCGGGACGGCTCGGAAGGCTACATCGCGCACCGCATCGACCAGCACGCCACCGGTACCGAAGGCCAGCACGGGCCCGAAGATCGGATCGCGTGTGGCGCCGACGAGCAGTTCCACCCCGGTGTCGGCCATGGGGGTCACGATCAAGCCATCGATACGGGCGTCGGGGATCGCGGCACTCACCGAGCCGATGATGGCTTCGGCGTGCTCGGTGGCGTTGGAGGCCACCACGTTCAACCTGACCCCTCCGACGTCCGATTTGTGCACCACCTGCGCGGAGACGACCTTCAGCGCGCACGGTCGGCGGTATGCGGCGACAGCGGCGGCCACCGCATCGATGTCGCGGACGAAAGTCCAGACGCCGAGGTCGACTCCCGCGTCCGCCAGCACTCGCCGGGCGGTCGGCTCGTCGAGAATTCCCGAGCCCGGCAGAGGCGAGGCCGGCGGCGGCAAGATCAGCGAGGATCGCGCGGCATGGTCGGCCATCAGACGGCCACGCCGGTGCAAGGCCACCGCCACTCGCACGGCGTGCTCGATCGAGCTGAGCACAGGTACGCCACCGGCCCGCAGCCGGTCGTGGTTGGCGATGTCCAGACTCGCGTAGCAGCTCTGAACCAGCAGGGGCACGTCGTATTCGATGGAGAGCGCGAGCAGGGCTCCCGCGGTTGCCTCTTCCGCATCGCGCAATCCCGGATCGAATCGAAGGTGGTAGCCACCGTATAAGCCGATGATCAGCACGAGACCGACCGCGGGGTCGCGCATGAGGATTTCGGTGGCCTCGGCGAAGACCATCGGGTCGGCGTCGGTGGCGCCCGCCGCGTCGACCGGGCCGGAGACCGCGGCGGCGGGGCCGAGCAGGTGCCGCAAGTGCTGCCGAGTTCGCTCGCCGAGCCGCGCCGATTCGATACCGTGCGCGGCCAAGGCGTCCGCCGCCAACGCGGCGTGGCCACCGCCGTCGCTGAGGATCGCGACTGTGCGACCAAGGGCGATCGGAGCGCAGGTGGCGAGGGCTCCCGCCACGACCGCGAGTTCGTCGGAGCGGTCGACCAGTTCCACCCCGGCTTGACGCAGTACGGCGGTTGTCACGGCGTCCGAGCCGGCGATTGAGCCGGTGTGCGAGGCCGCTGCGCGACGACCGCCCTCCGAGCGGCCACCGCGCAGCAGGGCGACCGGCGTGCCCGGCACGGTCCGAGCCGCCGCGATCAGGAACGATCGTCCGTCGGTGAAACCCTCGGAGTGGATCGCCACGACACCGGTTTCCGGATGACGGGCGAGTTCGACGAGGCATTCGTCATAGCGGACGTCGGCTTGGTTGCCCAGCCCCACATAGGCGTGAAATCCGGGGCCTTTCAACGCGTGACCGTCGTTCACCAACGACAACAGCATGTTCCCGCTCTGCGTGATGACGCTGATCGGCCCGCGCGGAACATTTTGCAGGCCGACGAGATTGGCGCCCGACGTGAGATTGAGCAGGCCGGAGGTGTTGGGACCGATGACTCGGATGCCGGTGTCGTCGACGGCTGCTGCCAGCGCGGCGGCGAGATCGGCGCCGTCCTCCCCCACCTCGCCGAATCCGTTGGCGAGTACGACCGCGCCGGCGATGCCCGCGGCCGCGCACTCCCGCAGCGCGCCCGGAACGGCTGGGGCGGGCACCGCGATCAGCGCGACATCGGCACCGTACGGAATCTGATCGATCGATGCGCAGACGTCGAGGCCGAGAATCTGCCCGGTCTTCGGGTTGACCGGGTAGACCGGATAGGCGTACCCGGACTCTTGCAGGGCGCGGATGGCCTGGTAGCCGCGCTTCGCCGGGTTGGCGGACGCGCCGACCACGACGATGGAACGGGGGTCCAGCAGCCGCTCCAGGGCAGTGCGGGCCGGGGTGTCGAGTGTGGTCACGTCACTTTCCTTCGAAGACGGGAATGCGACGTTGGGCGAATGCCGCCACGCCCTCGGCCCAGTCCCGGGTCGCCATCAATTCCAGGATCTGGCGCGGCTCGGTGGCGAGCGCGACTTCGAGGGAATCGTCGCGGCGCAGCGCGGCCTTCATCCGCGCCAGTGACAAAGGCGCCTTGCCCGCCAACGATTCGGCGAGGCCGCGCGCCGCATCGAGGAGGACATCTCCAGGGACGGTCGCGTAGGCCAAGCCCCAGTCGAACGCTTGTGCGCCCGTGCAGCGCTCACCGAGGATGAGCAGATCGGTGGCCCGGCGCAGACCGATCAACCGGGGTAGCCGATGAGTGACGCCACCCCCGACGAATGTGCCGATGGCGACCTCCGGGAAACCGAGCTGCGCGTCCTCGGCCATGACGAGAAAATCCGCGCTGACCGCGATTTCGGCACCGGCACCGAGTGCGTAACCACCGACGGCGGCGATCACGGGCGTGTCCATGCGCTGGATCTGTTCGCACGCCCGCTGGGCGAGGTCGAGGTAGCGCGCTTGCTCGGTAGGCGTGCGCGTGCCGAAGCGGTGCGCCTTCAGGTCAGCGCCCGCACAGAACGCGCGGCCCGCCCCGTGAAGTATCACGCAGCGCACCGCCGGGTCGGAATCGGCGACGACGAGATGGCCGATCAACGCTTCGTAGAGCTCTTCGCTGACTGCGTTGAGCCGCTCCGGGCGATTCAACGTCAGCGTCGCTGTGCTACCGGACCTGCTCACCAGCACCGTGGACATCTCACTCACTTCCTCCTGCTCGGGATCACGGCCACACTATGCCATAACGTTTGCATTCCCATGGCTGAGTGCAATTTAGATTGCACTCAACGGGTGGCAGGTGTTGCATCACCGACCGACAGTTACCCGGGTCACAGCCCACGGTCCTTGGGAGGCATCGTGCCCACCACAATCCCCCTCGGGGGAAATCTGAAGCACAGCATCAACACTCGCCAGCTGACGATGATCGGAATCGGCGGCGTCATCGGCGCGGGATTGTTCGTCGGCAGCGGTAAGGCGATCGCGGCCGCCGGACCGGGCATCATCCTGGCCTATCTGCTCACCGGCCTCGTTGTCATCCTGGTGATGCGCATGCTGGCCGAGCTGTCCACGACCAGTCCGGAGACCGGCTCGTTCTCGAGCTACGCCTCCCGCGAACTCGGGCCATGGGCCGGGCTGTCGGTCGGGTGGGTGTACAGCTACCACTGGTGCGTGACAGTTGCTTTCGAGGCCATCGCCGGTGGCGCGATCGCCAATCAGCTGTGCCCCGCACTGCCCACGTGGGCCTTCGCCCTCCTCTTCCTGAGCGTTCTGACCGGAGTCAATCTGGCCGCGGTGAGTTCATTCGCACGCTTCGAGTTTTGGTTCGCCCTGATCAAGGTCACCGCGATCGTCGTCTTCATCGGCATCGGCGTCGCGGCGATCTGCGGGGCGTTCCCCGATTACACCGCACCGGGGACAGCGAACCTGCTGGGACGGGGTGGCCTGTTACCCAATGGATTGGCTCCCCTGTCGGCCGCGTCGCTGACGGTCTTCTTCTCCTATTTCGGCACCGAACTGGTCACCATCGCCGCGGGCGAGGCCGCCGATCCGGTCCATGCGGTGCGGGCGAGCATGCGCAGCGTCGCCGGGCGCATCCTCATCTTCTATGTGGGCTCGATGCTGGTCGTCGTGACGTTGCTGCCTTGGGACAGCGCCGAGATCACCGAGAGTCCGTACACCGCGGTGCTGAATCAACTCGGCATCCCCGGCGCGCGGACCATCATGAACGCGATCGTCCTCACCGCGGTGCTGTCGTGCCTGAACTCGGGGCTCTACTCTGCCTCACGTATGTTGTTCGCGCTGGCACAACGCGGAGAGGGACCACGACCGCTGGGCCGCGTCACCCGATCCGGCGTGCCCGCCACCGGGGTTCTCGCCGCCGCCTGCGCCGGATTCCTGGCGGTGGCCGCGAACTACTTCCTACCCACCGGAGCAGTCTTCAGCTTCCTGCTCAGCTCTTCCGGTGCCGTCGCGGTGATCGTCTACCTGTGCATCTGCGCTACCTACATTGCGAGTCGGCGCCATCGTGCCGCGGCATCCGCTGCGCCGCCGGTGCGGATGTGGGGCGCCGCCTATCTGCCACACCTAATCTTGATCACGCTGGTGGGCATCGTGGCGGGGATGGCATTCGGATCCGATACCCGTACACCGCTGGCGCTGACCGCCGCGGTAACGACCCTGGCCGTGGCCGCGGGCCTGCTGCACCAGCGCCACGCCGCCAAGGCCGCGGCGATGATACCCGCGAAATAATCGGCGCCGGAACGGGATCAGACGCCATCGGCGGTGTATACACCGAATTCGCTCAACAGTTTCTCCTCTTCCAGCAGCGTCTCGCGCACCTCGTGGCCGAGCAGATGCGCTACCGCACCGCACATCGCCTGGACGATCGAAGTGAAGGCGGTCATCGAACGCAACACACTCGCACTCGACGCCTCGACATAGATGGTCTGGTGCGCCGCTGCCGCCAGCGGCGAGACCGGGGTGTCGGTCAAAGCCACCACGTGCGCACCACGCCGGCGTGCCCACTGCGCCGCGCGGACCGTATCCGCGCTGTAGCGATGAATCGAGATCGCCACGAAGCAGTCCCCCGAGCGAACGCGACGCAGTTCGTCGGTCAGCGCTCCCCCGGTCCCCGTCACGGTCGCCACGTCCTCTCGCAGGAGACCCAGCAGATAGCCCAGCAGATACGCGGGTGCGTGACATTTGCGCAGACCCATCACGTGCACGCGCGGCGCGCGCGCCAACTGGGCGGCCACCGCTTCCCATGTGGCATCCGCGATGCCGGCGAAAGAGCGGGCGATATTCGCCCGGTCCAGGGCCACCTGGTTCTCCCGCAGGCCACCGCCCCGCGCCACCATGTGTTCGAGGTTGTCCAAACGGCGCAGCAACTGCGCCTGCTCCTGCAGCCGCTCCTGGCACAGCCGGGCCAGACCGGGAAAACCCTTGAGCCCCATACCGCTCGCGAAGCGCACCACTGTCGCCTCGTTGACGCCGACCGCACTCGCCAGATCGGACACGGTCATGAACGCCACCGCCTCGGGATCCGACAGCACCCGCTCGGCCAGCTTCTTGTGCGAAACCGACAGCGAACCCCACCTGGCGCGGATCTCGGTCACAAGATCGTCGAACGCCACCGGACCCGTCGCCGACTCCGCATCCGCGCCCACCGCGCCTCCTTCATCACCTCGACGACCCGGAATTCTTCTCAATCTATCCGACCGAGCCGACCGCGTCCTCCGGCCCGATCCCTGACCTTTCCCGATCCGGAGGAGCCGCGGACCGGTGCGATACGGCCCGCTGAACGTCAGTCCGATCGACATCGGGGCACCTGGGGCGAACCCCTGGCTTCGTGATGAGCGCACGATCGGCACTGAAACCATGGCGAATAGCATGCTAGCTTGCTAGCATTGCTCCATGGGCGAGGAAGTGAAGCAGTTCAACGTCTATCTGCCGGTCGAGTTGATCAAGCAGGTCAAGTACCGGGCGATCGAGTCGGAGATGTCGTTGTCGGCGCTGGTCACCGACGCGCTGCGCGCCTACCTCGCCGACGAGCACCCGCAGTCACCGTCTGGAGAGGATCGACAATGACGACCGAGGGCATCGAGGCCGTATTCCTGGAGACCCACAACTGGGGCAGGATGGCGAAATTCCTGCAGGGTTTAGGTTTCGCCGTGGAGTTCGAGACCGATCACCACTCCGGCCGATTCCGCAACGGCGACGGCCCTTACGTCTTCGTCGCCGAGGTCCCGCCGACGCAGCAATCGCGCACCCAACTGGTGCTGAAGGTTCCGAGTTCGCAAGAATCTCCGGGCGACGGCGTGGAGATCGTCACCGGCTTCGAACCGACCCACTACGGCACCCAGGAGATGACCGTCCGCGACCCGGACGGGCGGCTGTGGAGCCTGCAGGCGCCGGGCGAGGAGTGAGGCATTGGCACACGAGACGCTCACGCCGGACAGCACCGCCGTCCGGGTGGCACTGTGGCGTGCCCTGCACGTCCTAAACGACCCGCCCCCGCACGTGTTCGACGATCTCACCGGTCTGCGCCTGGCCGCGCCCGAGGAGGGCTGGCGGCACCGGCCCGACATGGATCCGCAGACCACCGCACCGATGCGCGCAGGCATCGTGTCCCGCGCTCGCTTCCTGGAGGATTTCCTCGCCGAGCAAGCCGAACGCGGCGTGGATCAGTACGTCGTGCTCGGCGCGGGGCTGGACACCTTCGCCCAGCGCAGGCCCGACCTCGCCGCACGGTTCACCGTCTTCGAGGTCGATCAGCCCGGCCCCCAGGCGTGGAAACGGCAGCGTCTCACCGAACTCGGTTTCGACATCCCGCCGTGGCTGCGGCTGGTACCGGTCGATTTCGAGGTGGACGCGTGGTGGCGGCGGCTGATCGAGGCCGGCTTCGACCCCACTCGCCCAGCCCTGGTCGCCTCCGCCGGCGTCTCGATGTACCTCACCCGCGAGGCGAACATCGCGACGCTGCGAGAACTTTCGCAGCTCGCGGCGGGTTCCACCCTGGCCACGACGTTCCTGCTGCCCCTCGAACTCGTCGACGCCGACGAGCAGCGACTACGCCGGTTCGCCGAAGAGGGCGCCCGCCGGTCCGGCACCCCGTTCCTCAGCTTCTTCCGGCCCGAGGAGTTGGTGAAGCTGGCCGAAGACGCCGGCTTCGCCGCCGCCCGGCACATCTCCTCCGCCGAGCTGACCACCCGCTACTTCGCCGACCGGACCGACGGCCTGCGGCCGGCCGAATCGGAGCAGATCGTCATCGCGACAACTTGATCGGCACCAACCGACCCCGATGAACAGCATCGGATCGGAGTTCGAGTCGGCATTTCACAGCTCCCGATGAGTTCTCGGACTCCGATCCGACGTGAACGGCGCTATGTCCCGCAGCGAGCGACGGCCTCGAATTCCACCGCACGGTTCGAGTTCACCAACGGGTGCTGTGATCAGCTGATTTCGACTTGCGCCCCGTCGGTGAAGCTGTGCCCCTTGGCGACATAGGTAATGCCGGGGCCTTTCGGCAGTCCCCCGATGCAGGTGACGCCCGCGTAACTGATGCGGGTGCCCTGATACACCTTCCCCTCCGGACGAGGCACGTCGGTGATCCACCGGCTGCCCGGACGACCGTGTGCGCCGGCCGATCCGAAGGTCGGATGCGCGGGAAGGAACGGGATGTCGATCGCGACATCGGAGATCGGGACGATGCCCCACAGCGTATGGCCGGGCGGAAGGTCGCAGCCCACATCACCATTCGGGTGGATGGCACAGTTGGACGCCCCGAGCCACCCGGAGAAGTACACCGTGTCACCGACCATGAAATCCGCCGGGTCGGCCTCGATCAGATTGGGATTGTTCACGTCCGGCGTCGCCGAGGCCACAGCGGTGCCGGTCAGCGTGACCGCCACGGCGGCGACGGCCGTGCCGAGGAATGTACGTGTGTTCATGATCACGACCTTAGACTCGTCGCACGCGAGCGCGGATCGCGCCGACCATCATGTCTCCGCGTACAGCGCCATCCGCGACGCTCCCATGCTTCATCTGTTGGCGAGCGCTTCGCCGCGGATCCACTGGAGCAAGGTCGGGTTGTCGTCGGTGGTGACGACGCTGACGGTGGCCCGGAGGTGATGGTCGTCGTCCAGCAGGGCCAGCATGCTCGCGGCCAGGTCCACACGGGCGGTGAACCTGCTGTCGGCGTGGCCGTCCACGATGGTGTAGTCGGTGACCGATGGCAGGTGGTAGAGCCCGCTCGGGCGCACGATCGTCCAGTCCAGATCGCTGGCGCGGACCAGCGCTTCCATCCGCCGCATGTCGTCGTACAGCGTCTTGCCCAGCACCCGCGTCACGTAGGGCAGCAGTATCCGGTTGAACAGGAACCCCCCGTCGGAGTACGAGTGCGGCTCGACCCCACTCGAGCTGACCACGGCCAGCCGGCGGACCCGGTGCCGATCCATCGCGGCGACGATATTGGCCACACCGCGCGAATAGGTGGTGATCGGTTCTTTCCCGGCGGGCACTCCGAGCGTCGACAGCACCGCGTCCCGCCCGGCCACTACGGCGTCGACGGCCGCCGGATCGAGCACGTCGGCACCCGCCACCTCGAGCCGATCATGCCGCAGCGGAGAGGAATCCGGCTGCCGGGTGACCGCGGTGACCTGATGACCGGCGGCCAGCGCCTGTCCGGTGAGCAGGCGGCCGGTGGGACCATTCGCTCCGAAGACCGTGATACGCATGTCGACTGTCCTTTCCTGGTTTCCACACTTATTGCAAACGTCCAGGAAGCTGCGGGCAGCGGGCCGAGCACCTGCGCCACTAGTTGGTCGGCGAGCCATATACCTCCGGCCCACGTCTACTGACTGCACGTCAGCCTTTCCGAGTAACTGGACGACCACTAGACGCCTGCCGCACCGCCCACGTAACAGGGCGGTCGTATGACGTGCGTCACCGGTACTCCGCCCCGCACAGCGGCGGCGAAGGGCGATCGTCGCGGTGGCCGCCTGATTCCGATGACCGGGCGGCCCCCGGCATGGATCGGTGCCGCGTCCGACACAGGCTGGTCGGACAGCCCGGGTAACCCCTAGGCGCTCATCGTGTCGGCATGGACCAGGTGCGTCCCCGAATCCACCGCGGTAGCGGGGCGGATGCCGTGGGAGGCCAGTAACTCTGTCGCGGAATGGTCGGCGCTCCCAACGAAACCGAAGAGCCATCGCGGATTTCGTCCGCCGGCCCTGTGCTCGGCTCGGACCCGACCGACGCTTGACCTGCCGCCCATCAAATGAGAGCATTGCTCTTTAGAAAGAGCGGTAGTCACTGGAGGTAGCTATGTTCAGCACTGTCAAAGCGCTCAATGCCGTCCTGATGTTCTTCCTGGAACTGAGCGTGCTGGCGAGTGCCGGATACTGGGGTTTCACCGTGAATGCGCAGTGGCCGATCAAGGTGGCGGCGGACATCGGCGCGCCGGTGCTCCTGGCGGTGCTGTGGGGGCTGTTCGCAGCCGGCGGCGGGACCAATGCCACCTTCCCGCTGCACGGCCCAGCTCGGATGCTCTTCGAACTGGCGTGGTTCGGCGCCGGTGCGGTGGCACTCTACGGCGCCACGTCCCTGCCGCCTGCCGCCATCCTGTTCGCCTGCTATCTCGTCAACGGCGTACTGCGCCTCGCGTGGAATCAGGTGTAGTCCCGATGGCCGGGCCACGGCCGGAATATCTGGTGCGCTCCACAATTCGTCCGCTCTTCGATTGGATGTTGGAATATATTCCACGAATCGCAATTAGTGGCGTGTATCACGTTACCGCTCCGGCGGGCCGGCGATGTCGATCCAGTTCTCGCGAAAGATGTAGAGGCCTATGACCGCGGCCGCCGACCATTACGATCATCTGCTCGCCGAGCATTACACCTTTATGGTGGGCGGAGACATCGAGGCTCGACTACATCGATGCGGACACGGTTCTGGTCCACGACCTGCTGCACGACCGGCGCGGTTTCGTAGGCGCTTCGACCGTCGTTGACAGCCGGTGGGGGTCGCCTTATGTTCATCGCGCCGACATGGAATGTGCCGGTGATACAGCTGCTCCGCTGTCGTGACGAGAGGTCGTCGATGTCGGCACAATCGTTGACGAGCCCCGGTCGGTTCGGCAGACATCGTGACGGTGTTCTGCGTTTCCTGAAATCCGGCATGGTGTCCATCGCGCTGGTCGTCGCGATCGCGGCGCCGAGTGCGTCGGCGCAGCCGAACGGGCCGGAACGTACCGAGACAGCGGTCGCTTCCTCATCACCGATCACATCGGTAATGGAATCCGTTGTAACCCTCCGAATTCCCTTGCCGGAGTCGGTCGGGCCGCATCCAGCCGCCTGCGACCGGCTGTCGTATCTGCGCTACCGGGATGCCGCGGGCCCGGCCCGCTCGGCGGACGCCGACGCCGTTCTGGTGGCGCAACCGGGGGATCTTCGAAGGCGCGGGCGCGTTCGACAGCGTCGCGCGCAACACCGTTGCCGCGGCGGCGAAGCAGGGCAGGCATCTGGAGTTCTGGGCATTGGATCGTCGCTCCAACTGCTTGGAGGACCATCTCGGCATGCGGGCCGGTCTCGCATCGCGCGACGCGCACCTCGCGATCGACTACTACTATCGCGGCGCCGATATCGACGGCCGCCGCTTCGGCGGCGTGGTGCCGAACGAGCAGCTCGGGTGGCTCGGTCGAGTCGGTGTGGCGCAAACGGTGCAGGACCAATACGATCTGCTCACCGCCGAACTGCCGGATCCGGCATCGCGCAAGCGAAAGACGCTGTGCGGTGGTCATTCCCTGGGCGGAGTCCTCACCGCGTTCTTCGCCGAATGGGATTTCGGCGGTGTCGCGGGCGCCGACCAGTGCGCCGGTTATTTCGCCCTCGACTCCTCGATAGACACCTCGCTGTCCGCCCTCAACGGCATCCCCGACATCCTCGACCTCTCCGTCGGCGGCATCGGCTCCGCCGCGGCCGAGGCGGCGCTCGACGGCGGTGTGATCCCCCGCGTACTGGCCCTGCCCGCGGTCATCAATCCGGAGACGATGAACCTGCTCGGCATCGCGGGGCTGGCCGCGTATCTCGCGCCCGATACCGAATCCGATCTGGCGGCTTACGTTCCCAGCAGCCTCAACCAGGAAGCCACCTACCGCGTCCTTGTGTCGCGGAATGTGGCGGCCGCCGCCACCGGCTCGCCGTCGGTGCGCGACTTCCGGATCACCAATGCCGCCGCGCTCGGAGCGTTCCTCGACGCCAACTCTCAGCCGCTGGCGCTGCTGCAAGCCGGATTCGGCTTCTTCGACGGCGGCACCGTAGTGGACAAGGACTTCCCGCTTCCCGGTGACGTCGCCGCGGTCCCCGCACTGCGTGGCCTCACCGGCATGTTGTTCGGCCCGGATCGCAAAGCCATCCCGGATCAGCCGAACGGCCCCCTGTACACCTGGCGCGACTACGACGACCCGGCCGTGGCCGCGGGCGCGGCCGACCGCCACGGCGTACCGTTCACCGACGCCACCCATGAAGTCACCGACATCGCGGATCTCTCGCGCAGCCTGGCGGCGCAACCGCTGGACTTCACCGAGTGGTATTTCCCGATGAGACTCGCGTTCGACGTCTTCCAGTCGCAGGCACCCGAGCTCACGCGCCACCGCACGCACCTCGGCGGCATCTTCGCCAATCCGACCATCAACCTGATCGGCGGCGCCGGGGTGGTGGTCGCGGCCGGGGCGCGTGGTCACGGCGAGACGGTGACCGCCCCCGGCTACCACCACATCGACGTGCTCACCGCCGCCGCGAGACAATCCGGCGGGCAACCGGAGATCATCTCCACCAATCTGGCCCGCTTCGCCCTCGAACGCGTCGATCGGCCCTGATCCCCAGCGCCCTGCCCGCAGCATTCAGCCGCCGAAAGCGTGGCCTCAGGCGAACAGCATCTCGCTCGATACCCGCCACAGCCGGGCGGCGGCGTCGGGATCGAGCGCGTACGCGGCGACCCCGTTGCGGGCGCTGAGCACGCCGACCTCGGCTTCGCCGCAGTCCTCGAAGTAGCGCCCCCCGACGCCATCGAGCAAGGGCGACGTCGCGACCAGAACGGATGTGGCCGCGCCCTGCTCCGGCGTCTTCCACATCATGCGCGCCCCGCCCGCGGCAGCTCGGAGCTGCGCGAGTTCCTCGTCGGAAACGTGGCGCTGCAGATTGGTGCGGATTCCGCCGGGCATCAGCGCGTTGACCGTGATGCCGTCTTCGGCCCATAGCCGGGTCCCTTCCACGGCGAACAGCACGTTGGCCGTCTTGGACTGGCCGTAGGCAGACCACGGATCATAGGGGCGGCGCTCGAAATGGATGTCGTCGAAGACGACCGGTGACCGGTGATGCGCACTGGAACTGACCGACACGACGCGCGCGCCGCCCGCCGCGGCCAGTGCCCTGTGCAGGCCGGTGGCCAGCGCGAAGTGGCCGAGGTGGTTGGTGGCGAACTGCATCTCCCATCCCTGCGGTGTGCGCGTCAGCGGCGCGGCCATCACACCGGCGTTGTTGATCAGCATGTGCAGCGGTCCATCCCATCCGGCCACGAACGCCGCGACGGACGCCTGATCGGACAGATCGAGCGAAGCGACCAGCACCCGCTCGTTACCGGTGGCGCCGGCGATGTCCGCCGCGGTGCGTCGCCCCGCTTCGAGGTTGCGGACCGCGAGGGTCACCTCGGCACCGGCCCCGGCCAACGCCCGCGCGGTCTCGATGCCGATTCCGGACGAGCCGCCGGTGACGATGGCCCGCCGCCCGGTGAGGTCGATGCCCGCGATCACCTCCGCGGCGGTCGATTCGGCGGTGAACGGGGTGATGATTCGGTCGGTCATGACAGGTCCCATCTCGGTAGACTCGAACCGGAGGACACTCCGGTACTCCCTGTAACCGGAGGTGCCTCCGCTTTGTTCCCGGGAGGACTCGATGACATCCGCACGCCCGCTGCGCGCCGACGCGCGACGCAACCGAGACCGGTTGCTCGAGGTCGCCGTGCGCGCGTTCTCCCACGAGGGACCAGAGGTCACGCTCGAAGCCATCGCCAGAGAAGCGGGCGTCGGCATCGGCACGCTGTACCGCCACTTCCCCACCCGCGAGACGCTCATCGACGCCGCCTACCGCAACGAACTCGCTCGGCTGTGCGATTCGGTCGGCGATCTCTTGACCGCCCTCCCGCCGGACCAGGCGTTGCGCACGTGGATGGACCGTTTCGTCGACTACATGACCGCCAAACGCGGGATGGGCGACGCCCTGCGGGCACTGATCGCCTCCGGTGGCAACCCGTTCTCCGAAAGCCGCGACCGCCTGACCGCCGCGGTCGCCACCCTGCTCCGAGCCGGAGCGTCGGCCGGAACGCTGCGGTCGGACGTCGCACCCGACGACGTGCTCGTCGGCCTCAGCGGCGTCTCGCTCGCCACCGAGAACGCGGAACGCCGGGAACAGGCGGGCCGCCTGCTCGACCTGCTCGTCGACGGCTTACGTCCCCGCCCCTGAGCCCCGGCAGCCCGGCAGCCCGGACACTGCACCGAATCCCCCGCATGGTTTCTCGCTGAAGTCGCCTATTTCGATCCGGGTGACCGTAATGCTGGCCGGGCCGTGGTGAGCGTGGTTTTCTCTGAGCCGATCGTCGGGTTCGAGCGAAAGGCTCTGTGATGAATGACCGTGTTATCCGGCGATTCGCCCTCCGCGCGCCGAAGGGAATCGAACGCGCGGTATCGATTACTCTTTGACGGCTCGCGCCCCCGGACGACCGATCGCAGACAGGTACGGCCTGATCTTCGGCTGACGATGGGAATCCCGTGAATCTATGGAACTACATCCGAGGGCGGGGCGAAGTTCTTGCGTTCCTCACATATCAGCATGCCTCCCTGGCGTTCCAGACGGTCTTGGTCGGAACGATTGTCGCCATCCTCGTCGCGGTGGCCGTGTATCGGCTCCCGCTGTTGTCCGCGCTTTCGCTGACCTCCAGCCGGGTGGCGCTGACGATTCCCTCGCTGGCACTGCTGGCGATCCTGCTGGTCCCATTCGGACTGGGTGTGGTCCCGTCCTTCGTGATGCTCGCGTTCTTCGCGGCATTACCGGTGATCGGCAACGCGATCGTGGGTTTGCGGTCGGTGCCCGCCTCGGTCGTCGAATCCGCGCGCGGGATCGGCTTTTCGCGATGGCGCATTCTGCTGACCGTCGAATTGCCGATCGCCTGGCCGGTGATCCTCACCGGGATCAGGGTGTCCACCCAGATGATCGTGGGTGTCGCCGCCATCGTCGCCTATGTCCTCGGACCGGGCCTCGGATCGCTGATCTTCAACGGCCTTTCCCGCCTCGGCGGCGCGAACGCCCTGGAGATGGCGCTGACCGGCACCATCCTCATCGTCATCATCGCGCTGGTGTTCGACGCGCTCCTCGTCCTGCTCGGACGCCTCACGATCGCAAAGGGACTGTCATGACCGACGATGTGACCAGTCAGCCCGCACCGGAGCGCAACGTCACCGGTGCGTCCATCCAGCTGGACTCGGTCGTCAAGCGCTACAAGGGCCAGCAGAAGCCTGCGGTGGAGCGTCTCGACCTGGAGATCGAGGCGGGCGGCATCGTCGCGTTCGTCGGCCCGTCCGGGTGTGGCAAGACGACCACACTGAAGATGATCAACCGGCTGATCGAGCCGACCGAGGGCCGGATCTTCATCGGCGGCCGCGACGTCACCAGGGAGGACCCCGACAAGCTGCGGCAGTCGATCGGGTATGTGATCCAGTCCGGTGGCCTGTTCCCCCATTGGACGGTCGCCAAGAACGTCGGCGCCATCCCGCGGGTGCTGGGGTGGGACAAGAAGCGGATCGCCGAACGCACCGAGTACCTGCTCGATCTGGTCGGTCTCGACCCGGGCACCTTCGCCGACCGGCTGCCGAAGGACATGTCCGGCGGCCAGCAGCAGCGGGTCGGCGTCGCGCGCGCACTCGCGGCGGACCCGCCGGTGCTGCTCATGGACGAGCCCTTCGGCGCGGTCGACCCGATCACCCGGGTTCGCCTGCAGGACAGCTTGATCGCGATCCAGCACGAACTCGGAAAGACCATCGTGCTGGTCACCCACGACTTCGAGGAGGCGACCAAGCTCGGCGACAAGGTGCTCATCCTGTCCGAGGGGGGTCACGTCGAGCAGTACGCGAGCCCCGAGGAGATCCTCACCGATCCGGCCACGCCGTTCGTGGAGGAGTTCGTGGGCTCCGGCGCGAAGCTGGCGTATCTGACCGTGTCCCGGGTGCGCGACGTCGCCTACGACGAGGTGATCACCGCTCGCGTCGGCGAGTCGGCGCACAGCGTGATCGAGCGCGCGAAGGCCGCCGGACAGACCTGGGTGGTCGTCGTCGACGAGGCCGGACGGCCGCGGTCGTGGCCCTCGCTCGGCGAGCTGGCGACCAAACCGGAGGTCTCCGACTACCTCGATCGGCGATTGCCCGTCGTCGCACGATCCTCGACCCTCAACGACGCGCTCGACGCCATGCTCGCCACCAGCCAGGGCGCCGCGCTCGTGACGGACGGTCGCGGCGCGGTCCTCGGCTCGCTCGGCATCGGCACGGTCACGGAGGTGATCCGGAACAAGCTCGCCGAGGGGCGCGCCGACGAGGAGGACCTCTCCTACACGACCTACGTCGACGGAACCGACCCGGCGCCGACCCCGGTGGTCGCCGCCGACGACGAACCCGGATCGGCCGGGCCGTCATGAGCCGCCTGCGCCGCGTCCCGCTCGACGTGTGGTTCGAACCGATCATCATCCTCGTCATCGGTGTCGGATACGTCATCTGGTATCGCTCGACCACGTTCACGCCGACGGAGAAGGCGTCCCTCGAATGGGCCAACCTCCAGACCACGATTCTTCAGCACGTGAAGTTGACCGTGGTGGCCACGGTGATCGTGGTGGTCGTCGCGATCCCGCTGGGCATCGCGCTGACCCGGCCCGCGTTCCAGCGGCTCGAGCCCATCGCCGTCAACATCGCCAATGTCGGCCAGGCCGCACCTGCCGTCGGCCTGCTCGTCTTGTTCACCTTCTGGCTGGGCACCGGATTCCGCACGGCGATCGTCGGTCTCGTCGTGTACGCGGTGCTGCCGATCCTGCAGAACACGATCGTCGGGCTTCGGCAGGTCGATCAGCGCACGATCGAGGCGTCGCGGGGCATCGGTTATTCCGCTTCGCGAACCCTGTTCCAGGTCGAGCTGCCGCTCGCGGTGCCGGTGATCCTCAACGGGGTGCGCACCGCGCTGGTGATCCTGGTCGGCACCGCGACGCTGAGCACGTTCATCGGCGCGACCAGCCTCGGCACGCTGATCACGACCGGGGTCACCCTCTTCCTGCCGAAACTGCTCGTCTCCGGCGCGGTTCTGGTCGGGCTCCTGGCCTTGCTCATCGACTGGCTCGGCAGACTGGTGGAACTGGCCGCGACCCCACGGGGTATCTCATGAGATCGCCACGAGCACGAGTGGTCACGGTGCTGTCCGCGCTCGTCGCAGCCGCGATGCTCGCCGGGTGCGGCCTGGTGAGCTCATCGGGAACCTTCCACGACGCGCGTCTGCCGGACGGTGCGCGGCCGCTGGACGGGGCGAAGCTGGTCGTCACCTCGAAGAGCTTCACCGAGGGCGTGTTGCTGGGCAAGATCACCGCGACGTACCTGGCCGCGGCGGGCGCGGACGTCACCGACCTGACCGGGGCGCCGGGTTCCGCCTCGTCTCGGCAGGCCCAGCTCAACGGTGACGCCGACGTGCTCTGGGAGTACACCGGCACCGGCTGGGTCAACTATCACAACCAGACCGAGACGATCTCGGACCCGCACGAACTCTGGCAGCGCGTCCACGACGTCGAGAAGCGCGACCACGACCTGGAGTGGCTGCCGCCCGCCGAGTTCAACGACACCTACGCGTTCGGCGCGTCGACGCCGACCGCGGAACGCCTGAAGGTCCGGTCGCTGTCGGACGTGGCGGCGCTCCCGGTCCCCGATCGGACGTTCTGCGTCGACGACGAATTCTTCAGCCGCTCGGACGGTTTCATTCCGATGCTGCGGAAGTACGGGATTCCCTACAACGATCCGAACGGCGTGCCGTTGGGCAACGTCACCCGGATGGACGCCGGTGTCGTCTACACGGCCACGGCCAAGAGCTCCCCGTGCAATTTCGGCATGATCTACACCACCGACGGCCGGGTGAAGAACCTGAATCTGGTCGTGCTCGACGACGACGAGAAGTTCTTCCTGCCCTACAGCGGCACAGCGGTCGTGCGCGGCGCGATCATCGACCGCTATCCGCAGTTACGCACTCTGCTCGGAACAATTTCCGAGCACCTCACCGACGAACTGATGCAGGACCTCAACGGCCGCGTCGACATCGATGGTGAGGATCCGGCCGACGTCGCTTACGACTGGCTGAAGAGCGAGAAGCTGATCCGGTAAGAAGGCGATCAGCCTCTTTCCACTTCCAATCTATAGCGCACCCGGGGGCTTGCGGCAAGACCCGGGTCATGCCGCAGAATCGCTGGCCGTGGCCAGAACCTGCGGAAATGGGAGTAGCGACATTCGGTACGAAGACGAATTGCGGTCCGAGCGCGACTACGTGGCCGGGCTCTACACGCGGCTCGACGCCGAGCGCGCGCGGGTGAAAGGTCGCTACGCCGCGGCGTTGCGGGGAACCGGCGGGACGCCGATGGAACGTGATGTCGAGGTACGCGCGCTGGCCAGGGAGGCGAAGCGGCTGGATGTGGCGGACAACGGGCTGTGTTTCGGCCGGTTGGACACCCTTTCGGGCGAACACTCCTACATCGGCCGGATCGGCCTTTTCGACGAGGAGAACGAGTACGAACCGCTGTTGCTCGATTGGCGGGCTCCGGCCGCGCGCGCGTTCTATGTCGCCACCGCCGCCAGCCCGGAGAACATGCGCAGACGCCGCCAGTTCCATACACGCGGGCGCTCAGTGGTCGATTTCACCGACGAGGTGCTCGGCCGACCCGGTGGTGGCGAGCGAGGCGACGCGGCGCTGCTCGCGGCGGTCAACGCGCCGCGCGGTACCGGCATGCGCGACATCGTGGCGACGATCCAGGCCGAGCAGGACGAGATCATCCGGCTCGACCACCCCGGCGTGCTGGTGATCGAGGGCGGCCCCGGCACCGGGAAGACGGTGGTGGCGCTGCACCGCGTCGCGTACCTGCTCTACACCCAGCGGGAGCGGATGGAACGCAACGGTGTGCTCGTGGTCGGCCCCAACCCGGCGTTCCTCGATCACATCAGCCGCGTTCTACCGTCGCTGGGCGAGACGAACGTCGTGTTCATGACCACCGGCGACCTGGTGCCCGGTCTGCGCGTCACCGCCGAGGACACCACGGAGGCCGCCCGGCTCAAAGGCTCGCTGCGGATCCTGGACGTGCTCGCGGCAGCGGTGGCCGATCGGCAGCGGCTGCCGGAGCAGCCGCTGCCGATCGAACTAACCGACGTCACGGTGCGCATCGACGCCGAGACCGCCGAGTGGGCCAGGGAGGAGGCGCGCGCGAGCGGCCAGCCGCACAATGAAGCCCGCGCGGTGTTCCGCGAGATCGTCACCTGGGTGCTCACCGAACGAGCGATAGCCCGGATCGGCCGAGGCTGGCTGACCCGCGAGGAGCGCGAAGCATGGGAGAACCTGCGCGCCGACCTGATCGCCGAACTCGCGGACAACGACCAGTTCACCGCCGCACTCGACGAACTCTGGCCGATCCTGTCGCCGGAAACTCTGTTGGCGCAGCTGTACGAGTCGCAGGAGCGCTTGGCGGCGGCAGGCGCCGACGGGGCGCTGTGGCGCGCCGACGGCGATGCCTGGACGGTGTCGGACGTGCCGCTGCTCGACGAGTTGGTCGATCTGCTCGGCCGCGACAAGTCGGACGACCGCGCGGCGGAGCGGGAACAGCAGGCCGAGGCCGCGTACGCCGCCGGCGTCCTGGACATCCTCGTCAGCCGTGAGGACCTGATGGACGACGAGGATCACCTGCTGGCCCAGGACATGCTCTTCGGGCACGATCTGGCCGATCGCTTCCTCGAGCGCGACACTCGCGAACTCGCCGAACGCGCCGCCGCGGACCGGGACTGGACCTACCGGCACGTCGTGGTCGACGAGGCCCAGGAGCTGTCCGAAATGGACTGGCGAGTGCTGATGCGGCGCTGCCCCGGCCACTCCTTCACGGTGGTCGGTGATCTCGCCCAACGCCGGTCGGTAGCCGGAGCGACCTCGTGGCACACGATGCTCGAGCCGTATGTGCCCGGCCGCTGGGTCTATCGGTCGCTGTCGGTGAACTACCGCACCCCGGCCGAGATCATGTCCATCGCCGCCGCGTTGCTCGCCGAGTTCGCGCCCGGGGTGCAACCACCGGAGTCGGTTCGCGCGTGCGGCGTCCAGCCGTGGTCCAGGCGGGTCACAGAGCACGAATCAGCCACGGCCATCGAGGATTTCGTCCGCGAGGAAGCCGGTCGCGAAGGTACCAGCGTCGTGATCGGGCCGCCGGATGTACCGGGCGCGGTGGCGGCGTCGGAGACCAAAGGCCTGGAGTACGACGCCGTCCTGGTCGTGGAACCGGAACGGATCCTGGCCGAAGGACCGCGCGGAGCGGCCGAGCTCTACGTCGCCCTCACCCGCGCCACCCAGCGTCTCGGCGTCCTGCACCGGGGTCCGTTGCCGCAGGCCCTGACCGGGTTGGCCGAATACGGTGCGGCGGGCGGCCGCAACCACCACCTCCCGAGCGGAGACTTCTCGCACTCCTACCCTTCCGGGTAGAAGACGAACAGCGTGCAGCCGGTCGTGGTCGCGGGCACATGCCACGACCCGGCCGGGGCGTGCAGAAAGGTCCCGGCCGGGTAGTCGCGTGCGCCGTCGTTGAACGTGCCCGCGACCACGTAGACCTCCTCCGGGCCGGGCTCGTGGACATCGCGGCGCGGCCACGAGGTACCCGGGTCCATCTCCAGCACGTTGGCCTGTGCTCCGGAGGGACCTTTCCAGAGGTGACGTAGCCGGATGCCGGGGAAGAGTTCGCGGACCGGGGATTCGGTGACGGAGACGGAGGTGTAGCCCTCCTGGGCGAGGATCTCGGGGTACATGCCTCCCACGGTGCCGCGCGCGGCGACGCCGGGTAAGTGTCCGGTCAGTCATCACAGGGTACTTTGTTGCCATGCATCGTGTGGTGGCTTTGGTGCGGCCGGTGCAGTCGACGTTCGAACTCGGCTGCGCCGCCGAAGTATTCGGGACCGAGCGGGCCGGCGTGCCGCAGTACTACGAGTTCGAGGTGTGCGCGGAGACGCCGGGCCCGATCGCGACGACATCCGGCTACGCGCTGTCGGTGTCGCGGGGACTCTCCGCACTGGCCTCCGCGGACACCGTGCTCATCCCCGGCTGGGCGCCGGTGGACGCACCGCTGCCCGACCGCGTGCGCCGCGCGCTGCTGCGGGCGCACGCCCGCGGGGCGCGGCTCGTCACGATCTGCTCCGGGGTGTTCGCGCTGGCCCGCACGGGGTTGCTGGACGGGCGTTCGGCGACAACGCACTGGGCCCGCGCCGCCCAGCTGGCACGGGAGTTTCCCGAGGTTCGCGTGGAACCGGATGTGCTCTACGTGGACCACGGCGATGTCGCTACGAGCGCCGGTGCGGGCGCGGGTATCGACCTGTGCCTGCACTTGGTCCGGCGCGACCACGGCGCCGCCCACGCCGCGCTCATCGCGCGGCACATGGTGATGCCCCCGCACCGCGAAGGCGGCCAGGTACAGTACGCGCCGCCACCACCGCCCGCCGACGCGCTGGACGGTCTGCTCGAATGGGCCGGAGCGCGCCTGGCAACACCGCTGTCGGTGGGCGATCTGGCCGCGCATCTCAGCGTCTCGCCCCGCACGCTGGCCCGGCGCTTCGCCGAACAGCTCGGCACGAGTCCCGGCGCGTGGCTGCTGTCGCGCCGGGTGGCCGAGGCCCGCCTCCTACTGGAGGAAACCGACCTGCCCGTGGAGGCGATCGCGGCACGCGTCGGCCTCACCTCGGCCGTGAATCTGCGCCGCCGCTTCCGTGCCCAGGTGGGCACCACCCCGGGCGCCTATCGGCGAGCGTTCCGAAGCCCGTAGCACCCCGGCGACGTGCTAACCGCTCGGTCAGCACGGACTGCCGGTAGACGAGGTCGGCGCGCGGAGTGCGCGGCCGAAGAGTTGCGCTGGAGTGGTTCCCGGCACCGCAGACGACGCGGTGGCAGCCTCACCCATCCGGGCGCTCGTTCGCGGGCAGCCGGCAGCCCACGGTCGCGGTGATCGTCATCGACCGGGTGTCCGCGAAGACCGACAGCTCGGTGTTGCTGTCCCACTCCGCACCATCGGCACCCTCGAACGTGACGTGCCGGTCCGGCGAGGAACTACCGCCGGGCAGCATATCCGTCGCACCCACCGACGCGGTCAGCGCGCGGGCCGTCTCCTGAAACCCCGGCCATGCTCCCTCGGGCAGCGACCCGCCGGCTCGGTAGCGCGGCAGGACGACGCGCCTGCCGCCGGTGTGCTCATACGGGCCGTAACAGGGGCCGAGGGCTCGCTCCTCGCCGCGGGTCCACCGCAGCGCCGGTTCGATCGCAGAGGCGGCGGCCGCGATCTGCTCGACCACCGCCGCCACCTGCCGCTCCGCTACCTCCGAAGATGGCAAGGCGGCCAATTCGGCTGTCGCCGCGGCGATTTCCTCGGCGGACGGCGGCGGAGCGGGCTCACCGAGCAGGGTGGCGCATCCGCCCGTCGAAACCACCACCGCGAGTGCGGCGGACCAGCGCAGTGCGGCGGCCGGCCTGCGCAATCCGGTCATCGTCGCCTCCCGCCATCCCCGCGGCCACACATCGTGAGCGCGCTTTTGCCGCAATCGTATTCGGGACCGGCGCCGCGAGAGCAATGTCGCGGGCGCGCCCCGACTTCCTCTCCGGTGCCGACGAACGCGGCCGGGCGAAGGAGATCTCGCGATCCATTGACTCAATGAAACACTCTTTGTATGTTTGTATCATGACCGAGGGCAGCGACGGCGTCGACGAGAGGATCATGGACGCCGCGCTGGAACGCATCCTCCAGGTCGGGATCCGCCGGGCCAGCCTCGAGGACATCGCCCGCAGGGCCGAACTCAGCCGGATCACCATCCATCGCCGGTTCGCGGGCAAGGACAACCTGATCGAGGCGGTACTCGCCCGCGAGACCCGCCGCATGCTCGCCGAGGTCACCGCGATCGCGGCCACCACCGCCGACGTGGACGCCCAGATCGAGGACACGATGCTGTACGTCCTGCTACAGACCCGCATCCACCGGCTGGTCACCCAGCTGCTACGGGTCGCGCCCGAGGAGGCGTTGCGCTTTTCCACCGTGCAGGGCGAACGCCTGGTGTCCATCGGAATCGAGTACATCGTGGGCATGCTCACCCACGCCCAGGCCGCGGGCCTCGTCGACGACTACGACCCGCGCCCGGTCGCCGAACTCGTCGCCCGCCTCGCCCACTCGCTGATGCTCACCCCCGGCGGCGGCAGCGTCGACTTCACCGACGACGCACACGCCCGCGCCTTTGTCCGAACCACCATCGTGCCGTTGATGAAGCACGGCATCACCCGCCCCGACGAGGAGCCCACCCATGACCACGTCCGCGACCATCCCGGCACGGCACCCCGACCGGCCCCGTAAAGCGCCCGGTCTCGGCCTGTTCGCCGCGCTGCTGCGCATCGGGAAACCGTCCCCGCAGCGCTGGCGGCTGCTCGGTGAATCACTCCTCGTCGGTGACGAGCCGATGGACCGCCTCGTCGAGTGGATGTACACCGAAGGCATGGCTGCCACGCGGCCGTTGTTCGAGCGGGCACTCACGTCGGGCGTCGACAGCATCCCCGGCGCTCCCCCGCCGCTGCGCGACTTCTTCACCGCCGTCGAGGACACCCCGGCGTGGGTCGACCCGGACCTGTTGCGCGACGGCGAGCGAGTGTTCCGTTCCGGGGGCAACGACGGGCTGTATTTCGCACGCGACGTGTCCTTCATCGGCGGCTACCTGGCCTCCGGGTTCAACAAGACCCTCCTGCGCACCGGCGCCCTCGAGAAGGGCCCCGCCCGCCGTTTCGCCGAGACGTTGCAATGGGCGATGGACGTGTCCACCGAGAACGGCATGGACCGTTACGGTGTCGGCTACCGCTCCACCCTGCATGTGCGGCTGATCCATTCCCTGGTCCGCAGGCACGTCGCCGCCATGCCCGACTGGCGCACCGACGAATGGGGACTGCCGATCAACCAGACCGACATGGCCGCCACCCTGGTCGGCGCCCTGCTCGCGCCCGTCGTCGGCGGCATGGCGCTCGGTGTGATCCTCTCCCCCCGCGAACTGGCCGCCGCGGCGCACCTCACCCGCTACGTCGGCTGGCTCATCGGCGTCGAAGAACACTGGCTGCCCAACGGCTTCCGGGACGGCATCGCCATCCTCGACCACTGCCTGACCGCCATCACCAACCCCGACGAGACCAGCCGCCAACTCGCCCGTCCCATGGCCGACGATCCACTGCACTGGTCCTACCCCGACCTGCCCGGTCTGCGAGGCCGCCTCGCCCGCGCCCAGCACCTGTCGGTCAGCAGCGCCTTCCTCGGACCCAAAGCGATGCGGATCCTCGGACTGCCCGCCTATGTGCCGCCCTGGTACCCCGCGTTGCGCATCCCCGTCAACCTCGTACGCACCGCCTACACCCACCTGACCCCCGGCGGACTCGACCGCGCTGCCATCCACGGCCGCAAGCAACAGGAAGCCTTCCTGCAACGCCTGATCGGCGAAACCAGTGCCACGATCGGCCACTCCGCACCGCAACTGGAACGAACCGCCTGATCGCCCACCCGGGCGGCCGGTCAGAGAATTTCGCGATCGGCAAGGAGACGGTTGTGTCAGGTCCTCATCGGCTCATCATCTGGGGCCCCGGCGACATGGGCGGACGCGCCTTGCGCACGGCCCTCGAGTCACCCGATTTCGACGTGGTCGGGGTCAAGGTGTTCAGCCCGCACAAGAACGGCAAGGACATCGGCGAACTCGACGCCATTCGCCCGATCCACGAGCAGGAGCCCGGGAGAGCTCGACGAGATCTCTCGATCACCGGCCTGCTGCTCGACGACCGGCTCTCCGTCTGAGCGCTCGGCTACCCGGCCGAGAAGGCAGCGACTGGTTTCCGATCGTCCTCGCGCACGAACTGTTCCGCCCTCCGCCCTAGGAGGACACCGCCGCACAGTCCCGCTTTGTCAATGCGTCCTGATGTCCGGCACCGCGCGCGGAGGCCGGAATCCGCGCCGCGGAACCGGTTCGACGCGTCGACGACTGCTGCGCGGACCTGGACGAACAACTCTCGGCGGGCCGCGACCGCCGATCCGCACGGTGACGACGGACGGCAGCCTCCCCCCGCATTCACCGCGCACGAGTATGCGATGTTGCCGACAACGTCACCGGTGGGCTCTCTACACTGACAACGCTGACTGCAACCGGGTCGATGCCTTGTCCGAAAACCCCA
Organism: Nocardia sp. NPDC005745; assembly: GCF_040630775.1. Taxonomy (NCBI): domain Bacteria; kingdom Bacillati; phylum Actinomycetota; class Actinomycetes; order Mycobacteriales; family Nocardiaceae; genus Nocardia; species Nocardia sp. NPDC005745. The sequence continues at coordinate 115,569 of NZ_JBEXYF010000005.1, read as the reverse complement.
CCGCGACGGAGAAGCCTATGTCCGGCCGACGAAATCACAAGCGCTCCAGCAGCATCCGTCGATCCGATACCGTGCCGGCGATCCGATACCCGGCCCGGTCCATCATCGACACTCTGCTACCGGCCATGATCTCGCGCCGCAGCAGTGCGTCCGGTACCGACCTCGGCCTCGTACACATCTGGGGTTTCACCGGCACCGGGGACGACGACGCTTCGAGCGCGGCAGGTTTCGCGGAGTTCTCACCCGACGACAGCCCCACGGTCGCGGGCTCTCCGATCCTGGACATCGCCGGGCGGATGATGGCGGGAATGCACGGCCGCCTGTGGGGATTCGGGCTGGCCCACCGGGCCGCCGCGGACGCCGTCGTGCACGGGATCGACAACCAGTCCGACACGACTACCAGCACACCGCCGCAGGAACCGTCCACCACCGAGGAAGTCTGGGCGGCAAGCATTTTCGACGCCCGCGGCAGGGAAACCACTCAGCTGCGCTACGTGCACATGCCCGACCTCGAACCGATCACCTTCGACGACGACACCCTCGACCGGCACAGCACCATCCACGACTGGATCGACCGTGTCCAGACCGGAGTCATCTCGGCGCACGTCTGGGCCGCAGCCCTGGCCCTGGACGCCCAGCGCAACCGAAGCGTCCTCGCCCAGCTCGAACAGCGGCTACTGAGCTGACCGAGCGCCGAACCAACGGCCCAGCGATTCCTCGAGGCCGTCCAGATCGCCGCCGTCGGCAGCCCAGGCAACGCAGCCGTCGGGACGGACCAGCAGAGCCGAGAGCTCGCGAGGCTGCGTGGGTTTCGCCGTGACGACGCGCACCCGCCCGGACCATCCCGCGGCGCGGGATCGCAGCTCAGCGGAATCGGTGAGGTCGAGCAGGACGGCCTCCGCGTCGGTGAAATGCGCACCGAGGCGGGTGCCGTCGGCCAATTCGATATCGGGCGTGGCCGCTCCGATCAGTGGATGTCCCCCGCCGAGGTCGTAGCGGTGCTGCACACCGGAGATCTTCTCGAACACGCCGGTCGCACCGTCGCGAGAGGCCAGCAGTTCCGCGATGACGGCGCGCAGGGCGCGGCTGCGGGCATCGGTGCGCATCAGCGCGACCTGCGCCCGGGTCCACTCCAGCACCCATGCGCCGATGGGATGGCGTTCGGCGGTGTAGGTGTCGAGCAACCCTTCGGGCGCCCAGCCGCGCACTACGCCGGACAGCTTCCAGCCGAGGTTGACCGCATCACCGACCCCGAGGTTCAGGCCCTGTCCGCCGAAAGGCGAGTGCACGTGCGCGGCGTCGCCTGCCACCAGCACCCGGCCCTTACGGTAGTCGGGAACCTGACGGGTGTTGTCGGTGAAGCGGGTGGCCGAATGCACGGCCGTGACCACCACCGGGACGCCGGACACGGTGCGGATGCTGTGTTGGAGTCCGGCCGCCGTCACGGGCGTTTCGCGGTCGGCGGGCGGCCCGTCCAGTTCGACCGTGATGACACGGCCGGGCATGGGTCCGTAGGTGTAGATGCCGGAAGGGGTCGTGTTCCAGCCCATTCGAAGTTCCTCGGCGCCGGTCATGTCCACGATCGCCTGATGGCCGGTGATCTCCGGACCGACGCCGGGGAACTCGAAGCCGGCGAGTTTGCGCACGATGCTGCGCCCGCGGTCTCCTGCTCGGCGCGCAGTTCCGGGAGCAGTCCGCGGCGGTACATGGCCTGGGCGGTCGGCACATTGATCGCCCCCGCCTTGACGGTGCGATCCGGCTCGGCGAGGCGCTCCACCACCAGCACGTCCACCCCGCCCAACCGCAGCTCGCAGGCCAGCATGAGCCCGACCGGCCCGGCGCCGACCACCACTACTTCACGTGTCTCGTTCATGAGAACCACTGTGCGGCGGCTTCATTGCGCCGCACTTGCACGCCACTTGCGTATCGCGGCAGCGTGCACCGCGGGGACGACCGAGTCTCCGTGCACCGGGCGACTCCGCGCCTGGCACGGCGGGGTGCGGATCAGCCGATCTCCGATCGCGCGGCGAGGTCGCGAGACGCCGCGTCGAGGACGCGGCCGAACGCATAGGTGAACAGCGGCCGCACGATCCGGCGGGTGAGAGCGGCGCCGATGAGCGGCAACCGGAGTCGCGCGGTGGTGGTCCACACCACGCGGGTTCCGCCCGCGGTCTCGGTGAAGTCGACCCGCCCGTTCTCGTGCTCGGACGGCGGGATGCTGCGGTAGACGTGATATTCGAACGAGTGCGGCGGGTCGTAGGCCGTGATGCGTTCCCAGAACCAGCCGACAGCCCAAATCAGGACGCGAACCGCACCGCGGCCATAGGGCGCTTCGGCGCCGGGAACCACAAGACGCTCGCGCAAGACCAAGCGAATGCGGGTGTAGTTGTGCGCGTTGCTGATCCAGTCGAACACCGCGTCGATAGGCGCCGCGATCGTGCGTTCGACGGTGATCGTCTCCATGGTGGTCCCTCCCGATTTCCCGGCTCCCCATCCAGATCTACTACAGGTCATAGTAGACATATTCGGCTCGTTTGTCAGCCCGAACGCGGGCGGACAGCCGACCAAGCGGGCAGGACCTTGCGGGACGCTCTCGGGCGCCCCCGAGCGGTCAGGCGGGATCCGTGCCGTAGATCGAGCGGTACTCCTTGGCGAAGGCACGCCGGCCGAGCAGCCACCACGCGAGCCTGGCCGGAAACGGCATGGCGGCGAGAAACTTTCGCCGCTCCACCGCGGGCACACCTTGCAGGATGAACCCGAGGAAGATCAACTGCCGGTCTTTCGGCACGGACGCGCGGCCGCGCTCACCCAGCGCCTCCCATTCGGGAACGGTCATGACCCGCTCGACGAGCGGCAGGATGTGCGCCTCCTCCTCGGCCATGTGTTCGTCGAGTGCGGCGGCCAGCGCCCGCAGCGTGGCGCCGAGCTGGGTACGCGTCTCCGGATGCGCCGACGCGGCGAACCGCGCGGCCTGCCCGTCGGCGCGCTCGATCAATTCGGCTATCCGCTCGTGCTGCTCCTCCATCCGCAGGATCAGCGCGCTGTCGGTCTCCGCCCGCTCGAGCAGCAACGGCCACATCAGCTCGTCCTCGGCGCTGTGATGGTGGTGCAGCCCGGTGTCGAGTTCGGCGAGGAAGCCGGCGATGCGGGCCGCACGGGCGATGTCACCGTCGGCGACGCCGCCGACGAGGCCGGGCAGGGCGTCGAAGTGGCGCCGGAAGGCGTTGTGGACGAGCACCATCTCGGTGGTATCGGGGCGTTCGGCGGTCTGGGTGGCGGTGTTCATGAACCCACTGTCCGTCGAGCCGCTTGTAGCGGGCTTGCAATACGCTTGGCACGTCATGGTACGAATCCAGGTGCTCGGCTCGCTGACCGCGGCGAACGAGCGCGGCCGCATCGAACTCGGCGGTCCACGGCAGCGGGGAGTGCTCGCCCTTCTGCTGGTGGCGCGCGGCGCGGTCGTACCGGTCGACCGCCTGATCGATGACCTCTGGCGCGGCGAGCCGCCGCCACGCGCGCTGGGCGCGTTGCAGGCCTACATATCGCATCTGCGCAAGCTGCTCGAGCCGGACCGTCCGCCGCGTTCGCCTGCCACGGTGCTGGTGAGCCAGGCCCCCGGCTACGCGTTGCGGCTCGACGCCGAAGCCGTGGACGCATGGCAGTTCGAGGCGGAAGTACGAACCGTGCCGCGCGATCTCGAAGAACGCAGGCATCGACTCGAACGCGCACTCCGCCGATGGCACGGTCCCGCGTTCGCGGAGTTCGGTGACGAGTCGTGGGCGCGGCCGGAGGCGAACCGGCTGGAAGAATTGCGCCTGGCCGCGCGCGAGCGCTTGGCCGCGACGCTGGTCGAACTCGGCGACCCGGCCGCCGCCGTTGCGGAAGCGGACGCGTTGACCAGCGCGCACCCCCTCCGTGAGGAGGCGTGGCGGATCTCGGCGCTTGCGCGGTTTCACGCGGGAAGGCAAGCGGACGCGCTGGCGGCGTTGCGAGCCGCACGCCAGGTCCTCGCGGACGAACTCGGGATCGACCCGGGTCCGGCCCTGGTGCAGCTCGAAGCGGATCTTTTGGCGCAGCGTATTCCCGTGGAGCTGCCCGCTGCGGCCGTGTTTCCCGCACCGAGGGCGATACTCTCACCACCGCATAGCGAATTCGTCGGGCGCACACGAGAACTCGATCAACTGCATAGTGCGGCACAGGTGGGTGCCGGGCCCCGCGTTGCGACCGTGATCGGGGAAGCCGGAAGTGGAAAATCAACTCTGCTGCGGCGGTTGGGAGCCCAGCTGCGAGCCGAGGGCTGGCGCGTGGTCACCGGCCGCTGTCCCGAGGAGGACGGTGCGCCACCCGCGTGGGCCTGGGTGGAAGCACTGCGCGAGCTGGTGTGCGAGGTCGATCCCGGCGAATTCGCGGGGCCGCTGGAGCCGTTGCTCGCCGACCGGCGCGACGAGACCGGCACGGATGTCTCCTTCGGACGCTTCCTGCTGCATCGCGCCGTCGGCGGGTACCTGGCCGAGGCAGCGCGGCGGCAGCCGCTCGCGTTGTTCTTCGACGACCTGCACCGCGGCGACTCCGAGACCGCCGCTCTGCTCGGCAGCGTGGCGAAATCCGCGGCAGTCCTTCTCGTGATCGCCTACCGCCCAGAAGAGATGGGGATCCACCTGGAGGACGCGCTCGCGTCGCTGGCGCCGACGACGGCGGTGCGCGTCCACCTGCGCGGCCTGGCATTCGACGACGCGGCAGCCCTCGTCCGTTCGGCGTCCGGACGCGACCCCGATCGAGCCACGCTCGAGGCATTGGCCGAGCGCACGGGCGGCAATCCGTTCTACCTCATCGAAAGCGCGCGACTACTCGGCAGCGAGGGTGCGCTCGTGGCGACCTCGGAAGTGCCGGAAGGTGTTCGCGATGTGCTGCGCCGTCGGTTCGCCCGGCTGCCGGAAATCACCGTGTCCCTCCTCCGTCTCGCGGCGGTGATCGGCCGCGAATTCGACATCGATGTGCTGATCGGCGCGGCCGAGGTGGATGAGGACACCGTGCTCGACGCGGTCGAAGCGGGAGTGCTCGCCGGACTGCTCGACGAACCCGGCCCGGGCACCGCACGCTTCACACACGCGCTCGTCCGCGCTGCCCTGCTCGGCGACTTGTCCCGCGTACGGCGCCACCGCTGGCATCTGCGCGTCGCCGAGTCGACCGAGCGAACGAGACCGGGCGACCTCTCGGCGCTGGCTCACCATTTCGGCGAGGCACTCACGCCGGCGACTGCGCGGCGGGCCGCCGACTACGCCCTCGCCGCTGCCGAACAGGCCGAACGCCGATTCGCGCACGAGGTCGCCGCCCAGTCCTACGGCCGCGCCATCGCCGCACTCGAACGGGTCCCCGGTGCGGACACGACCGGGGAGCGGGTAACCGCGCTCTCCCGCATGAGCAGAAGCCATCTCGCCGCAGGCGCGGGCATGCCGGCTCGCGACGCGCGCGACCGAGCGGTGTCGGCGGCCGACACACCGGAGCGGCTCGTCGAGGCGCTCACGGCCTGGGATACCGCGACTCCCTGGCTCAACCGCGCGTACGGCACGGTCGACCAGCGGGCGGTCGCGTCGATCGACCGAGCGCTACGGACGCCGGGACTCACCTCCGAGGCGCGGTGCCGATTGCTCGTCGCGCTCGTCCGCGAGATCGGCGGCGAGCTGAACGAGCGCGCACGCGAGGCGGCCGGGGAAGCCGAAGCGCTCGCCCGCGGCCTCGCGGATCCTGCGCTGCTCGGACTGGCGTTGGAGGCCAGGACGTCGGTCTACGACACCACTGTTCCGCTCGGCGATCGGCAACGCCTCGCCGCCGAATTGATCGGGGTCGGCGAGAACAACGATCTCCCTTCCTTCGCACTGCTCGGCAGGAATGCGGCACTGCAGGTAGCCGCGGCGAGTGGCGACATCGAGCGCGCTCGGGAAGAACTCGCCGCCGCGACGTCGCTGGCCGACCGTTACCTGTGGCGCCAGGCTCAGGCCGCGAACACCATGGGCCTCGGGATGCTCGCCCACTGCACCGGCGACCTCGAAGCGGCCGAACGGCATTATCACCGGGCCCACGAGTTGTTCACGCGGTACCACGTCCTCGACGCCGACGGCGTCGTGCTGATCGCCCTGTTCACCATCCGTCTGACGCAGAGCCGCGTCGGCGAACTCGCTTCGGTGTTCGCCGAACTCGCACGTTCGGATACCGAACTCGTCGTCGATCCGCTCGTGTTGGCACTGCTGGCGACGGGTGATCGGCAAGGAGCACGAGAAGCCGCGCGCGCTCGCCGCCCATTGCGCGCGGACTTCTTCCGTTCGCTGTTCCTCACCGTCCGCGGCATGGCTGTCGTCGGCCTCGGGCAACGCGCCGAAGCGTTGCCGGTGTACGAGCAACTGCGCACCTATTCCGGGCAGATCGCGGGCGCGGACACCGGCGCGTTCGCGGCGGGGCCGGTCGACACCGTGCTCGGCGATCTCGCGGCACTGCTCGGGGAGCCCGGCCGCGCGGCTGGGCACTACGCCGCGGCGGAACGACTCGCCCGCCGCTGCGGATGCCAGGAGTGGATCACCGCGGTGCGCGCCAGAAGCGATTCACAAGCAAATCACTAGCGGCGTTCGGGACGCTGGAGGCCTGTTTCACTCGCCCGCCAGAAGAAAGCGGAACCCATGCCAAGCAATGTCCAGCTCAAGATCTGCAACGCCGTCCACCGCTCCATCATCGAACTCAGCGGCGGGACCTTCGGCACAACCTTCAAAGGCATGCCGACGATCGCGCTCACCACCATCGGCCGCAAGTCCGGCCGTCGGCACACCGTCATCCTCACCGCACCGATCATCGAGGGGGACACGATCGTGGTCGTCGCTTCGCGCGGCGGCGACCCGAGGGACCCAGCGTGGCTGCACAATCTGCGCGCGAATCCCGCGGTCGAGGCGTCGGTCAGGCACGGTTCGCCGCGGCCGATGACCGCACGTGTCCTGCCGCCGTCGGAACGGAACGAGCTCTGGCCCGACGTCGTGGCAGCCCACGCCGGCTACGCCGACTACCAGGAGAAGACCACCCGAACGATCCCCCTTGTCGTCCTGACACCCGATTCTCGGTAATTCGGTATGCCGTGGGATCCGTGTGCGGTGCGGGCCGGGTGAGGTAGACCCCCGATGGGCGGGTTCACCGAACTGAACCAGCGGGGAAAACCTGCAGATCGGGCGGTTTACACTGCGGGAGTGGCAGCAGTGACATCGCAGGCCGGACAGGCGGCTTCGCGCGGGCGGATCGATAAGCGGCAGGCGATCCTGGACGCGGCGTTCGTCGTGTTCGCGCGCCGGGGCTACGCGCAGGCGTGCGTGCAGGAGATCGCCGAGGAGGCCGGCGTCGCCAAGCCGACGATCTACAACCACCTCAACGACAAGGAAACCCTGTTCCGGCACGCGCTGACGGCGGTCGGCGACGCGGTGCTGGCCGAGAACCTGTCCGTGATGGATCGGTTGCGCAACCCCGGCCCCGACTTGCGCGCCGCCCTGGAAGATCTGGCCTACCGGCTGATCCGGGTGCGCTGCGGCGAGCGCTCACGATCGCTGCGGTGGCTGACCTACGGCCAGGTCGCGCAGTTCCCCGATCTGATCGACGTCGTCGTGAGCCGCACGTCCGACCGGCCGGTCGAAGCACTGGCCGACCGGTTGGCGCGCCTGTCGCTGTCCGGGCGTTTGCGCACGTGCGACCCGGCGACCGCCGCGGAACAGTTCCTCGTGCTGATCACCGCCCCGATGGAGGACCGCTCGCGGCTGGGCACTCGCAAGGTCTCCACCGCCGAGATGCACGCGGTCGCCGCGGCGGCGGTCGATACCTTCCTGCGCGCCTACGAGGCACCGGAAACCCGGTAAGCCCGCAGCCGGCGAGCACGCCTGCTCGACCGCTCCAATCGTGCCGCCACCGCGACCATCGACGATCACCGCATCTCCATCGTGACGATGGCGCCACCCTGCCGCTCAGGATGCCGCCGAGGAAGATCGGGCGTGACCTCGATCGGCCGAGAAGACGAATTCGTCCATCGACTGTCGCCGTTCGCGACCGTCTCGAAGAACACCCAGCGCACCGCCGCCGCGCGAGCCCTTGCCGGTTTCGAGGAGCAGCGCGGATACGACTTCCATCACACATGCGCCGGAAGATCCTGCCCGAGTGTCACATCCACCGACACCTCCAAATTCCTTACCGCGCAGGTCACACAGTCCGGCAAATTAACCGCGCCGCAACGTGATCCACCCGGCCGGGTCGTCGCCCGGAGTTGGCCGGCACGGCGACGAGCCCACCGGCGAGGTAACTCTGGGTGAACGGCTCGTGCGGCCGGACCGTCCCCCGTATCCTGAATCCGTACGGAGAGCGGGGTGATGACCATACGAGGTGCGCCGCCCCCACCTACCCCAGACATCCCCCATCATCAGCGGCGAACGCGTATCGGCCGCGAAATAGTTTTCCCCGCAACGGTTTTCACGCCGACCCTGGCACCCCATCAGTTGGGCGCCACCGGTCGGGCCGAGTGACGGCGAATCGGCAGAGAAGCCCCGTGCGGGGATTTTGGCATCCCTGGAGCAATCCGAATGCCGATCTGCTAGGGGTTGTCAAATGCGTTGTATATCTTGCAGTTTCGCTATCAATTGCTACACTCAGATCGTGCACCGTTAGCCTAGCTAACCAGCGGCAATATACGTCCTGGCTCACCCAGACCGTGGGGTCGCCCGGAGTTCTCCGCCACTGAAGTGCGTGCACGTTCCGTTGTCGGCAGTTCCAGGGAGTTCGCTATGGACAATCCGCACGTTCTGGTCATCGGAGGCGGCCCGGCCGGGTCCACCACCGCGGCCTTGCTCGCCAAGTCGGGGGTACGGGTGACCCTCCTGGAACGAGATAAGTTCCCGCGCTATCACATCGGCGAGAGCCTGTTGGCGTCGGTGCTGTCGACCCTGCGTCTGTCCGGCGCCTACGACGCGGTGGCCGCGCACGGCTTCCAGGTCAAACGAGGAGGCCACTTCCAGTGGCAGAACGACAACTGGCTGCTGGACTGGTCCAAGCTCGTGGACGCGGAAGCCTGGTCGTGGCAGGTCGAGCGCGACGTCTTCGACGAACTGCTGCTGCGCAACGCCGCGGAGCAGGGCGCGGAGGTGATCGAGCGGGCGACGGTCACCAACGTCCTGTTCGAGGGCGAGCGGCCGACGGCCGTCGAGTGGACCGTCGACGGTGACGACCGGATCCACACCACCGGGATCGATTTCCTCGTCGACGCGTCCGGACGGGCCGGCGTGCTGGCCAAACACCAAGTCGTGGAGCGCCAGCAGCACCCGGCCTTCCGCAACGTGGCCGTTTGGTCGTATTGGGAAGGCGCGCACCTACATCCGGACAGCCCGGAGGGTGCGATCAATGTGGTGTCCACGCCCGAGGGCGGCTGGTTCTGGAACATTCCGCTCTCGGACGGCCGCCACAGCGTCGGCTACGTCGTTTCCGCGCGCACAGCCGCGCCGAAACTTCGGGAACAAGGCCGAGAGGCGTACTACCTGGAGACCATCGGCGACAGTGCGGCGATGGGCAAGCTGCTCGCGGGCGCGCGGCAGGTCGCGGGGGTCAAGGCGGAGCAGGACTACTCCTACACCTCCGACCGGTTCAGCGGCCCCGGTTGGGTCGTCGTGGGCGACGCGGCCTGCTTCCTCGATCCGCTGCTGTCCAGCGGCGTGCATCTGGCGACGTACTCGGGACTGGTCGCCGCCGCGGCGATCGCGACGGTCGCGCGCGGCGAGCTGGGCGAGTCCGAGGCTCTGGCCTTCTACGAGCACGCCTATCGCCGGGCCTACACGCGATTCCTGGTGCTGGTCTCGCGCATGTACGAGCAGTACGTCGGCTCGGAGGAATACTTCGCGCACGCTGGCACGCTCACCACCGGCCACAGCGGCGACACGAAGCAGGCCCAGTTCACCGAGATCATGGCGGGCCTGACCGACATGGACGAGTCCTCGGGAGCGCAACAGCGCACCGCGACCGAAACCATCATCTCCGCGGCCGAACATCTCCACGCGGAGTCGGCGAATCTCGAATACATGGGTCACCTCGACATGTCCGTGGTGTGGGATCACTGGCGCGACCCCTTGGCCGACACCACCACCGGCGAGCTGCGAATCACCACCGAACCGGTGCTCGGCCTGACGGATCGGCCCAGGACGGACGAGGAAATCGAAGCCGTGGCCCGGCCCGTGCTCCCACCGACCACGGCCGGTGCGCCCATTCTCTAGCGCCGGTCTCGTACGGATCTCTCGTGATAGTCAGTGCACGGAGCCGGTCGTGACGATCACGCACACCGGCCCCGAACCACCGGGTGATTGCCCGCCCGGTGGTTCGGGTTTCCGAAACCACAGCGAAATAAGGCGATTCGGCCACCCTCTCACCAGGATGCTGCTGGCGAGCGACGGATTCACCACGCCCGCCCTGTCGGCGATATTGGGCACCGACCTGCACGTGCGGGTGTTGCGCCAAGACGCTGTCGCGGCCGGGCTGCTGCCCGACGCAGTCACCGATGCCCTGCGCGTGTCCGGTACCGATCGCGTCCTCGTGCGCCACTCCTGCCTGGTCAACGCCGACTTGGTCACCGCGTCCGTCAACTACGTCGTCGCCGGGCGCTCGGGAGCGGCCGCTTCGGGGCTGGACGATGTCGGGACGCCGATCGGGTCCGGCCTTATCTCCCGCGGGGTATCCCAGCGGCGGCACCTCTTGCGCACCGGCGTGACGACATGGCCCGACGGTCGGGTGTGCGCGGCGCGCGCGTACGTCATGCTGCTCGGAGACCAGCCACTCTGTTATATCCGGGAATCGTTCAACCCCGACGTCATTCCCTCCGATTTCACCGCCACGACCGGCGACGATCAGCCTTGGGCCGACGAACCGGTGCTCGTGGGGGCGGCATCGCCCGCAATTCCGAGACAACTGTTCCCCATGCACGATCTCCGGGGCAGCGTGCGGCACGGCGAGATATCCGCAACCTCACCGAACGGCGCGCGACGTTCGCGGCAGATGCCCACACTGGTTCACCCGGACGAATGCGACTCGCTCACAACCAGTCTGGCGAAGGTAGCCCGCGGCGATGGTTTCGTGCTGCACCTCGGCGGGCGCGACGGTACATCGTCCGGGGGCGAAACCCGCGCCGTCGCCGGCCGCCGGGCGCTGACGCACGCCGCAGCGGCGGTCATGGCGCATGTGCTGGGAGAAACGGCCGTCACCATAGAACGAGCGCCCAGGCGGCCGCCCGGATACTTTCGCGCCGCCGAGGCGCTCGGCGAGTGGCCCGGTGACCGCCTGCCGCTCACGCTGTGCGTGAGCATGCTGCGCCAGGCGGCGGATCGGTGCCGCGAGCCGGTGCGACGCGATCTGCTCCGCACGGTCGGAGGACTGTTGCCTATCGCCGCGGTCGCCCCGCCGGGCGCTCACGAACTGCACAATTCGATTGCGCCGCTGCGTATCTCGCGCGAGCCGACGCTGCCGTACGCCGCCGCATCGACCCGCCAGGGACCGGACGGGCGGTGGTGGGATCGTTCGGCACACCTGGTGTGGATCGGCAATCCCGCGCGGGACCGGGTGCGGTTCGCCGCGAGTGTCGGCAACCCCGTCGCGGTAGCACTCGGTCCCACGACCACCCCGCACGACGTCGAGCGCCTGTGCCGGGCGCTGAATCCGCAGCGGCTGCCGGGCAGACTCACGCTCGTGCCCCGGCTCGGCGTCGCTCGCACCCTCGACACGCTTCCGGCGTTGTTCGCCGCGGCCGCCGCGTGCGAGACCCCGGTCTGCTGGGTGGGCGATCCGATGCCGGCCAGGCGGACGAGGCGCGGCCCCGCGACCCTTCGCATCGACAGTGCCATCGACGCGATCCACGCGTTCTTCCGAGCCTGCCGGGCGACCGGCACCGTTCCCGGCGGCCTGCATCTCGCGTGCGGGCCCGATGCCGTCATCGACGCGCGCAGTGACCGGGAAACAGGCAAGCTTCTCGCGGACCGCCGAAGTCGTCGCGCCCCGGGCTTGGATTCCGCGGAGATCCTGCACTGTCTCATCGCCGCCCTCGAGCTGCGGGCCACCTGATTCCCGTGACGCGGTAATAAGCACTCCATCGGGCGCGCCCGATGCCCGAGGATCCGCTGCCCGACCGACGGAAGGCCGAGTCCCTGGGAACTGATCGGAGGGCGGATCGTCACCAGTGGCGGGAACTCGAATTCTCTACCGACGCTATATCATCGCCCGGTCGGATCGGCGCGGGTATGTGTGTTTTTCGCGCCGAACTCGGCAGGCTCGCATGACCTGGCGGGTCGGCCGTCATGCGGGTATTCGCCGAGCCAGCTGACGGAATTACCACCAGAACCGGCGATAAGTTAATAATAGGAAATCGCTCTGAATCGAACTACTGCTGTCCTGCCAGACCGGCTTGCTGCGCCCACTGACTGGCGATTGCCGCTCACGGACGGTTCGAGTCGTCCTACAGCATGCACAGCGAAATTCAGGAATAATTGCCGTTCACTTGTCGAGTGTCACAAAACCATACGATTCGCGATCGAACCGCTACACTTTCGTTATTCTTCGGTCGGGTACAGGTGAGGTTCCGTCCGGGCCGGGCGGGGCCGTGTCAGAGGTAGGCATTTCAAGCCGTGAGCAAGTGGTCTGAGCTACGCGAATCCGCTGTGGCAGTGGTTCGGTCGAGCCAGCGTGATGTCCGTGGTCGAGTGGGTGTCCGGGTACGACTGCTGGCGATCGTCCTCATATCGAGCGTCACGCTTCTCACGATCGGGGTGGGTGCGGCGGGCTACCTGGTGAACTCCGCCCGGGCAGCGAAGGAATGGGCGGAGCTGGCCAGCAGTACGACGGCGCCGGCCATTCTCATGGTGCAATCGTTCCAGGAGGAGCGGCGCTTGTCGCTGTTGTATCTGGCCGGTGACACCGAAATCGTCGGCGGGCTCACCGCCGCGCGCCAACGCTCGGACGCGGCGCTGGCGGCGGTGATCGCCAAAGGCGATGCCGCCCGCAAACTGAATCCCGGCGGGTCCGCCTCCGACATCGAAGGCTACAACAAGCTGTTCGCGCTGGTTCCGACGCTGCGCGGCGGCGTCGACAGCAGGCAGGCTCCGCCGAAAGAGGTGTTCGAAGTCTTCAGCGGGGTCATCGGCACGATCATCGCCGCGTCGACGCTCGCCGCGCGGGTGGCACCGGAAGCCGACATCGCCATGGAGCTGAGCTACGGCGTCGAGCCCCTGCGCGCGGCCGAAGCGTTGTCCATGGCGGACACCCTGGGTGCGGTGGCGGTGACCGTCGGGGAACACACTCCGGAGCAGTTGACCGAATTCAGCCGACTGCTCGGGGAATTCCGTGGTCAGGTGGCATACGCCGGCCGCGTCCTGAAGGGCAAGCGCATGGCTCAACTCCAGGAGATCACCGGTGGACCGGCCTATCAGAAAGTGATCGCGATGCAGGACGCCGTGCTGCTGCGGGGGCCGGTGGAGGCGGGCACCGACTTCGACGAGTCCATTCACGACGGCACCGGCAGAACCCAGAGCGGCCGCTCGACCTCGCGAAGCGAGCCGTTGCCCATGACTGTCGCGGCGTGGCAGGAGGCTTCCGGCCAGGTCGGGACGAACCTGTTGAAGCTGTGGGACGACCAGAGCCGCGACGCGCACGCCATCGCACGCGAGCGCGGCGACCGGACCGCGCAGCAGTCGATGCTGGGCGGCGCGGCGGTGCTGCTGGTCGCGATGCTCGCCTTCCTCGCGGCGCTGGTGCTGGCCAACCGATTCATCGCACGAATGCGGCGACTGCGGCGCGACACCCTGGAACTGGCCGACCAGCAGTTGCCCGAAGTGATGCAACGACTCGGTCGCGGCGAGAGCCTCGACTCCGAGACCGAACTGGCGCGGCTCGATTTCGGTACCGACGAATTGGGCCAGGTGGCCGACGCCTTCAACCGCGCCCATGTCGCGGCCGTGTCGGCCGCGGTCGCGGAAGCGAAGACCAGGGCGGGCGTCAACGCGGTGTTCCTCAACATCGCCCATCGCAGCCAGGTCGTGGTGCATCGCCAGCTCGCCCTGCTCGATCAGGCCGAGCGCCAAGAGGAGAACGCCGACCAGCTCGAGCTGCTGTTCCAGCTCGATCACCTGGCGACGCGGGCGCGGCGCAACGCGGAGAACCTGATCATCCTCGGTGGCGAGAAACCGGGCAGGCGCTGGCGCAAGCCGGTCCCGCTGCTCGACCTGGTCCGCGCCGCCGTCGCGGAAAGCCTCGACTACGCCAGCATTCAGACCGGCAGGCTGCCGGAGTCCCAGGTGTCGAGCAACGCCGTAGCCGACCTGATCCACTTGATGGCCGAGCTGATGGACAACGCGACGGCCTTCTCACCGCCGCAGGCGCGGGTCGAGGTGTCCGGCGTCATCGTCGGGCGCGGTGTGGCGGTCGAGATCATCGACCAAGGCCTCGGCATGTCGGAGGCCGACTTCGCCGCCCGTAACGAGTTGCTGTCCAACCCGCCCGATTTCAGTGTGGTATCCCTGTCCAGCGACACCCGGCTGGGGTTGTTCGTGGTCGCGAAACTGGCCCACCGTCACGGTGTCTCGGTGCGTCTGGGTGAATCGGTCTACGGCGGCGTGCGGGCGGTGGTGCTGATTCCCAACGCGCTTCTGCAGTCGGGGACGCAGCCACCCGAACACAACGACGGTGACAGTGTCGAGCCCGTACAGACACCGGCGCCGGAGCACGCGCCCCCTGAGCCCGCACCGGTCCCGGGACGGTCCGCATGGTTCACCTCGTCCTCCGAGCAGTCCTGGGCGCAGGCCCCGCACACCGACAGCGGTCGCGGATTCGACTCGGGGGCCGCACCGCACACCGAGCCCGCTCCGGATGGCAGGCCACCGTTGCCGCGCCGCCGCCGCCAGTCTCCCGACGAGCAGTCGGCGCCGTCCGCACCGGCACCGGCACGGCAACGGACCGCCGATGAAGCACGCAATCTGATGAGTGCTATCGAGAGCGGGACCCGCCAGGGACGCCGGAAGCGTCCCGACCTCGACTAGTTCCCAATTCCATACACATTCAGAAGGCGACGATGACTACTTCCCAGGGAACCGGCCTCGGTTGGCTGCTCGACGAGCTGGTCGCCGGACTCGTCGGAGCCCAGTCCGCGGTCCTGCTGTCCTCGGACGGGCTGCTGATCGGCCATTCGGCTCAGCTGGACAAGGCCGACGCCGAGCGATTCTGCGCGATGGCATCGGCACTGCACAGCTTGTCCCGCAGCGTGGGCCACCATTTCGACGCCGGTGGCGTCTGCCAGACGGTGGTGGAACTCGATCGCGCGGTGCTGTTCGTCACCACGGCAGGGGCCAACGCGTGCCTGGCGCTGATGGCGTCCGAGACCGCCGATATGGGTATGGTGGCCTACGAGATGAACCAGACGGTGCAGCGAGTCGGAACCCACCTGTCGGTCGATACGCGCCCGCACCCGCCCGCTTCGACACGGCCATGAGTTATCAGCACGATCCCTGGTACGAGGAAGACGCCGGTCCGCTGGTCCGGCTCTTCGCCATCACCCGCGGCCGGGGTCGTGCCGTGCGCCCGGAACTGAACCTGGTCACCCTGGTGGTCGACGGCGCGCCCGGCGCCGCGCTACGGCGCACCGAACCGGAATACGCGGCGATCGTGGAGTTGTGCCGCACTCCGCAGTCGGTCGCCGAGGTATCCGCACGACTGCGCCTGCCGCTGACGATGACGAAGGTCCTCATCGGCGACCTGCTCGACGACGGCAGGCTGATCTGCCGGTCGGCCCCGCCCGCGACGGGACCGGAGTCGGATCTCGGCCTCCTGCGCGCGGTGCTCGACGGCATCCGCGCGCTCTGACCGACCGGTTACTCAGACCAGCTGCGCGGCAAGCCGTTTCGCGTTCATGTAGGCGATCGCCTCGATCGAGACCATGGGGTTGACGCCCGACGCCGTGGGGAAGCAGGACGCGTCGGCGACGACGATGTTCTCCGCCTCCCAGGTGGCGCCGTCCGGGTTGGTGGCCGAGGTTTCCGGTGAGCCACCCATCCGCGCCGAGCCCATGATGTGCAGCGCGCCCAGGGAACACTGTCCCGGACCGTACCCGGCGGCCCGGCACGCGGCCGCGAAATCGGCATGCGACCCGCGCCGGCCGGGCTCATAGGAGACGCCTGCTTGGTGCCCGGAGAAGATGCGCAGCGCGCCCGCTGCCTCCAGGATGCTCGCCGCCCCCTCGAACCCGGTGTGCAGATGGGCGGCATCGTAGTCCGACAACCGGTAGTTGACGATCGGCTCACCGCCGCGGTCGACGGTTACGGTGCCCGAGTCGCGGTCACGAGTGATGATGCCGATCGCGTTCGAACGCGCGAAATCGAGCATGGTGGCCCGATGGTTCGCGGCGCCGCGCCAGCTCATGAACCCGGTAGCGAGACCGGGATGAATCGGGCCGGTTTCGTAGATCACGCCGTAGCCGTCGCCGTCCAGGTCGCTGTGCCGACGGCAGATCCTGGTCTGCAAGCCGCCTTCCCACGGCCGGATCTCTTCCTCGAACACGCCGAACACCGCGGCCGCCGGATGCAGGCGCAAGTGACGGCCGATGTTGTCGTTGCGCAACCCGGAGCGCCGCAGCAACGCCGGAGTCTGGATCGCTCCGGCCGCCACGACCACCGCCCGAGCGCGCACCTCGATCGCCACACCGTCGGAGGTGACCGCGGAAACGCCCTGTGCCCGACCGCCTCGCACGGAAATCCGTCGCACATCGGCGTCCACGACGAGCCGCGCGCCCCGATCGGCCGCATCGGCGAGCCAGGTCTTGGTCACCGACTGCTTGGCGCCCAGCCGGCAGCCGTATCCGCAGCGACCGCACTCCACGCCTGCGTCGCAGGCGTCGGTGACATTGCGCGGCAGGGTATCCACTTCCCAGCCCAGCGCTTGGGCGCCGCGTTCGAGAACACCGTCGCGGGCCGACAACACCGACCGCTGCTCGGTGACGCCGATCCGGCGGCGCACCACCTCGAGCGCTTCGTCGAACTCGGCCTCGGCGAACTGGGCGGCGCCCAGCGCGGCCCACTCCGCCCGGACGTCCTGCGGCGTCGGCAAGGACGTGCTCCAGTTGACGACCGTTCCACCGCCCAGGCAGGTGCCCGCGACGAGGGTGATCTGACCTTCGGTGGAACCGGGCGGGCCCGGCGCGTACAGGTGCTTCAGCCCGCCGAGTTCGCCGAGGCCGAAATCGCGGTCGTCGTAATAATTTCCGCGTTCCAGCACGACGACGTCGAGACCCGCTTCGGCCAGCACCGCGGCCGCGACACCCCCTCCGGCGCCGGACCCGACGACCACGACATCACAGTGCAGTTCTGTGGTTTCGCCGAAGCGCAGCGGAGACAGCGCGGGCGCGGGCGCGGTCTGGAGCGGACCGGCCGGGGCCGGATAACCGATCTCCTTCCACAGCGGATTGACGCCCGCGGGGCCGGGGGTGATGTTGTAGGAGAGCAGCGACGCTTGTTTGAGCGCCTGGAAGAGCACCCGCACCGACTCGATGCGGGAATCGGCGAGCCGCAGCAACGCCTGTTCCCGTCGCTCCTGCGTCAGTGTGGAGAAACGCCGGGGACCACTGCCGGTGAGCAGGCCCGCCAGCCGCGAATCCCACAGGTTCAGCAGCGTCGCCAGTTGCTTCTTCTCGGCCTCACGGGGATTGCGGCCCAGCAACTCGAAGACGGTATCGACGGCACCGAGCGCGCTCGCCGACGGCAGCGTCAGCCCGTCGCCGGGGTTGAAGGTGTCGCAGATGGTGTTCATCGCCGCGCGTTGCTTGGCCGTTGGTTGCATGTCGAGCAGTCCCCTTCGTTTCGCCAGTGAGTTCTATCACACGATATGAACAACCACTAACTAAAGCCGCATTCACCCAGGTGACAGCTTCCCACCCGGAAGAATCTATGGACACATAGTGGTCCGGGCACTATGCGAACCATTCTCGCCGCACCTCGCGGGCCGAGGGCTACCCGGCCGTTCACGCCGGGATGACGACTGCCGCCGCGTGGCCGACCGCCAGAAACGCGTGGACGACCGAGATGAGCGCACCGCCGAGTTCCGCCGTCGGGTCCCCGCCGGTGCGCGAGCGTGCCAGCGACCACCGGGTGAACGTCCGTTCGGCGTGCACCGCGAGACGCAGCAGCTCGGCGCGATACGACCCGAGCAGCGGTTGCTCGCAGGCCCCCAGCGCCGCGGCGGTGAGCTGGGCGCAGCGACCTATCGTCACCACGACCTCGAGCACCTCGTCGGGCACCGCCGTGATGACATAGGCGTCCGCGAGGGCGGCCGCCGCGCGCGTGCGCTCGAGGACGCGGCCGAGGGCCTCGCCGAGTTCGGAGAATTGCGCGCTGTCGGCGGCCACCGGTCCGGACGCCAGGGCAGCGCTCAGGTTGGCCATGATCACGCCGAGTGCGTGCTCGACTCGGCGCAACCGATGGAGAATGCCGGACACGTCGACCGGGGAGCATCCGAAATCAGCCAGCACCGTCGCCGCCTCGACCAAGGTGGCGGCCGCCGCACGGAAGTAGATCTCGGTCGTCGCGCTCGCCGGTACCGTGCCCACACCCACTCCTCGGGTAGTAACCCTCGATCGGCCGCCTCCGCGTGTCGGCGTCGACCGGACAGCTTCGACCGGATAGCCTCGACAGCCCTGCGTCGCGCAGGCAGCAATCACACCAAGCTACCCAGTTCGCTAATAATATCCCATAACATATCGCTAGTCTGCGCTGGTAGATAGATGAAGCTCTACGGAACACAGGATTACTTAATGGCCAGGGAGCGCCGGAGGGATCTGCCCGCTACGACCAGGCATCGAACCACTCCGACACGACCTCGCAGAGGCGCTCGCGGCGCGCTCGTCGACCAGGCCCGCCGCGCCCGAGCCTTCGGCGATCTTCGAGAGACCGCGGGAGCCGACCACCCGCCGGTTCGAGCGCGATGATGGAGCGGACCCGATGATCATCGAGAGGATCCACGGATGGACCGTCTGAGGCGCTGCTTGGTCGCGGTGGTCGTCCTGCTGGGAGCCGCCGCCGGGTGCGCGGACACCGAGCGCGAATCACCGTCTGACCGCGGTGCGATCGTATCGACCACTCCCCTGCTGAGTCTGCCGCCCGAGCAGACCGCGGCGCTGTTGGCCGACGGCGATATCCGCACGCCCGTCCGCAACGGCGTCGACGCCTTTCGCCTCGAGTACCGGACGATCACCCCGCAGGGCGAGCCGACCACCGCCAGCGGGCTGGTGGTGTTGCCGCGCACCGATTCTCGGCGGCTGCGGGTGGTCAGCTACCAACACGGGACCATGACGCTGAAGAGCGACGCGCCATCGGTCGACACCCGCAACCTTTCCGAGCGGCTGCGCACCGTGGCGTTCGCCGCCGCCGGATACGCGGCGACGGCACCGGATTACTTGGGCCTCGGGATCGGCCCCGGAACGCATCCCTACACCCATGCGCCCTCCGAGACCAGCGCCTCGGCCGACCTGCTCCGCGCGGCCGAATCCCTCGCGGCACAACAGCACCGGGAGCTGGACCCGAATGTGCTGGTGACCGGTTTCTCCCAGGGCGGCCACGCCGCGATGGCGCTCGGCAAAGCGCTACACGCCGGAACGATCCCCGGTTTCGGGGTCGCCGCCCTGGCCCCGATCAGCGGCCCCTACGACCTACAGCACGTCCAAGCGCCCGCCGCGCTCGACGGGCGGGTCGTACCGGGTGCGGCGGTGCTGTTCCTCTCGTATTGGCTCACTTCGATGAACCGGATCCACCCGCTCTACGACGATCCGACCGAAGCTTTCCAGCAGCCCTATGCCGACAAAGTGGAAGAACTCTTCGACGGCTTCCACAGCGAGATCACCATCGTGACCTCGCTGGCCGCCACCCCCGCGCAAGTGCTGACCCCCCGGTTCCTCAAGTTGGCCACCGAGCCGACCGGCGCAGCCGCCGCGGCTATCGCCGAGAGCGACGGCACCTGCGACTGGCAACCACGGGTGCCGGTCCGCCTCTACGCTTCCCACGGCGACCGCGCCGTCCCTTTTCCCAACGCCGAGCACTGCCTGCGCGCTCTCGGCAGCGACAACGCGACGCTGCGCGACTTGGGCGAGGTGGACCACGCCGGATCGGCCCGGACTGCCCTCCCCGAGATCCTCGACTGGTTCCAGCAGAAGTTCCCGCCGAACTGACCGCGGCAGGCCGCTGACCGTCCGGCCGGCCGGATGGACGGTCAGCGGGATGAGGCCGACTGCGTTTGCGCCTCGAAGGACGAATCGATCCCCTCCGCCGCGAGTCGGATATCCAGGCTCGCGATCCGGCCGGAAGCGTCGAACTCCACTTCACCCGCCAGACCGTCGCCGCCGAATTCCAGCCACCGGTAGTCGTCGAGGAATTCGGTCGCCAGACCCCGCCGGTGCAGGTAGCTGTACACGGCGCGCCGGTGATCGGTCAGCGGCAGTGCGCCGAAACCATAGGCCAGGACGCGAGCGAGACCCGAGGGGGCGGGGGCGGGCAGTTCGAACGCCGGATGGTCGATGAGAAACGCGACGCAGGCGCCATCGATGACGCCGCAGTAGGAGTTCCAGCGCCCGCAGACGATCTTCGCGGCGTCCGCCATCAGCCCCGCCACCTGATAGGGCTCCGGGGCCGCGCCACCGAGCACCACCGGCAGTTCGGCCGAACACAATTCGGCGACACCGTATCGAAGGCCGAACTCGCGCACCGTCTCCGAGGCACGCAGCAGCGAACGCGGGTAACCCCAGGGGTTGACCCACCCCCACAACCACGTCTCGGCGTCGGCCGTACCGAGCAGATGGACGTCGGTGCATACGAACGATCCCTTGTCGCCCGCGAATTCGAGTCGGCGCTCTTCCAGGTCGACCTCCCACACGTGTGCGCCGAGCATGTCTTCGAGGTGGAGCCGATGCTCGAGTGACAGCAAGCCCGCGTCATCGAGAAGTCTCGTCAGTGGCACGGATCGGGGCACCGCAACAGCGTAGTCAACGCTGCCACGCCGCGCCTACGACGGTTTCCTGCCGGGCAACGGGTGCGGAAGGAAACCATCGGCGAACAGTTGCATGGAGCCGCACCGATCGCACCGGTAGGCATGCTGCTGGACGACCTGCTGGCCCAGCTCGCTGGGGTGGTCGGTCATGAAGCCGGTATGTCCGGTGATGAAACCGAGGATGCCGAGGTAGGCGCGCTGCCGCTCACACCATGGGCAGGTCAGGTCCACGGATTCCCGCCTGCGGCGTATCTCCGCTTCCTGCCGCTCGATCCGCCGTCGCGCCTGGTCGACGTAATGCCGGGCTTCCGACACCGTTATCCGGCGGGCTTCGCTCCACGGACCTTCGTAAACCCCGTCGACGGCGGTGCGAAGATGCGCGAACTCCGCCTCGGAACAGCGCACCAGCCGGGTACCGCGGAAACCGCCCTCGGCGCGGTAGGTGATCTCGGCCCGGGAAACGCCCTGTGGCAGACCTTTGTACAGTTTCACCCGCTTCGGATCATCCGCATCCGGCTTGAATTCGATCCCCCGCTCCGACACACCATCACGTTACCGCCGCGTCGGCGGCAATGGGCCCCACGCGGTCACGGCTACTCGGCCGTCGATCCCGAAGTCCGCCTTGGCGGCCAAGTAGGCAGAACCTCTGATGTCGGCATCGGTGATTGGCGCGGGCCGTACCTCGAGTCGCCGCCTGGCCATTACGCCGCCTGGAGAATGCTTGCCGACCTCAACCGCGGGGATATGTCTACTGCGAACTCCTGCCGCCACAACAGGTGCTGCGGAGGGTAGGTGAAGCATCCGGTAATCGGCAGTTGAGTGTGTTCGTCGACCGGCCCGCGGGCCTCGGGACCGCGCGGGTCGCGGCATGTGCGGACGGGCTGCTGTTACACATCGGCAGGTCATCGCTATTGTGAACCCACACGATCAGCATTGAGTCGGGACCGGACCGACGTGGCCGAGTCGACTCGTGGATCGGAAAGAGCGGCGTCGGATCATGGCAGAGGACCTAACCGTGACTGGGATGCTGGTGATACCCGCGTCCGAGCTACGCGAGCGGTTCTCGCGGTCGTCCGGGCCGGGAGGGCAGCACGTCAACACCACCGACAGCCGAGTAGAGCTGTCGTTCGACCTCGCCAACTCGCCCTCGGTGCCGGAGTGGCTGCGCACCAGGATGCTCCACCGCCTGGCCACCCGCCTGGTCGACGGGGTTCTCACGGTCGTCGCATCGGAGCGACGCGAACAGCTGCGAAACCGGGCGGCCGCCCGCGAACGCCTGACCTCGTTACTACGTGACGCCGCTTCCGCACCGTCACCTGTTCGCCGCGCCACCAAGCCCTCGCGCGGAGCAAAGGAACGTCGTATCTCCGCGAAGAAGCGGCGCGGCGTCACCAAACGCAACCGCCGCGCCTCCCCCGACGACTAGCTGTTTCGACCACGGACGTCGGTAACGCCACGACGATCCGATCTCCTGATCACCTACCGAAGGTCGCCGGACCCGGCACTAGCCGCCGTAGAGGCGAATGAAGTCCTGGGTCGGGTCGACGGCGGGCGTCGTGTAGCTCGATGAACTCCCGTCGACGTGGGTCTCTTCGACGTAGCGGGCGGGTTCGGCGGGCAGGCGGCGCCATCGGGCGCGTGGATCCTCGACCTGCTCTCGGTGACTGTTCGAAGACATGATGTCCCCCTTCAGCATCGTGTCACTACATGCTACCCCGCGCTACACGCCCAGTGCGGCATACGTTGTGGCCAAAGGCCAAGCCGGGCCGGAGGTTCCAGGATATTACTCGCGCGGAACCGGACACCATACCGGCGTTGTAACCAAGTGACCCACTGATCTCACTCACAGCGGCCTCAGACACAGCGCCGAGCACTCGCAACTCGGCAGAATGCGGATGTCTGCGATACTGGTGTCTCGGACGGAGTGAATGACTGCTCGAAGACCAGAGTCGGATTCGTGAAAGATCGACCGGTCCTCGTCGTGGCCCTGATCGGGGGCTTCATCGGCGCAGTGCTGTCGAGTCCGTTTGCCGTGTACTTCGGCTTCGGCACTCCTGTGCTCGCTACCGCCATTGTCGGCGTGGGAATCTTGCTGACTGGAGGCATGACGTTCGGCGGCCTCTGCGCTGCACTGGCATGGGCCGTCAGGGCTGATCGGCGTAACGGCGGTTACCGCTGTCGCGGTGAGAGCCGGGCATAACTTTTCGAAGCTACGGTCTGGCGGCGGTACGGCCAGCAGCCGTAGAGGACGCGGTAATCCGCAGAAGCGGATGTTCTGAACGACGACGGCTCCAGTCTGCCGACCACCGTGCCGCGGACCCCGCACTCAGCGCGATACGCGGCTACTTCATGCGGTGGTTGTGATGGCAGCGTGGATCGATCCGTTGGTCGGCGAGAGCCATCCTCGGGCACGAAGTGCCCCGGCTGCTCGCCAGGCGGAATGCCGAGATTCCGCCACAACGATCTAGAACTGTGACGTCGCGAGATCGAGGACGGACGTGCGCGATCAAGAGACCGCGTGCCACACCACAGCCCTGTCGCCCGCTCGTAGGGATCGGACGCGATGTCCCAATTCTTCGGCCGCCGCGGGCTTGCTCGGTGCGAGCCGAATGCAGGCGCCGAGGGAGTGCAGTTCGGTGATGTCGCGTAGCAAGGTCCATCCGGGCCAGTCGAGAAGGTCATAGCCGTAGGCCGCGGCGAAGGGTGCTCGCTCGTGCTGTGGTTGGTGGAAGTGGTCGGGCAATCCGTTCACCAAGTCGAGTTCGCGTGGCCCGATGCCGCATTGGTCCGAGTCGATCAGTACCCACTGCCCATGATCGCAGACGGCGTTCTCGCTGTGGACGTCGACATGCACCAGGCCCTCCCCGAGCGGGAATTCGGTGTGCGTGAACTGGCCGACCAGTGCTTCGGCGCGGGCGCGCAGCCACGCGTGGTCAGAGTCGGTGAGTGCGGGTGTCGTCCGCTCGTCTTCGAGGGCTAGGGGCTTCGAACAGCCGCCGCAGCGGCTGGTATCGCGGCAGGGGGAACGGTGGCTGCGCCACCGAGTGCAGCCGCCGTACGAGTGTGCCGAGGCCGGCCGGGCCGGGTCGATCTGGTGTGGGACGGTAGGGCCAGAACGTAGCGATCGCGCCGCTGGCGATAACTGGCTGAGTTCCGGAGGCTGGAGGAAGCGCGATGGGTCGGGCTTGGGCTGTCAGCCACTGTGTGACGGCGACGGCGGTGTGAGCGCGTTCGCGCCGGTAGGCGGTGTCGGGTGCCAGGCGCACGACGAGATCAGCGTGCGGCAGCAACCACACTGCGTTCGACCGATGATGCAGCAGTTGCGCGTCGCGGTCGTCGACGCCGAACTCCTGGCTGGCGGCGCGCACGGCTGCGCGACCGGGAAGCTGGCTCTCGGTGGTCATGAGGCCGCAGCGGCGAGGACTGTCCTCAGATCGCTGCGCAATTCAGCGACGATCGGGTCGCCATCGTGCTGGGTGGCGATGGTGTCCAGGTCGCGGAGGCGGACGTAGCAGCGGGGTGAAGACAGCGCGGTGATCGCCGTGATCGCCTCACGCCCGTACCGGTTGGCCGACTCGAAATCACCCGCCTGCAAGCATGCCCCGGCAAGGGTGGGCAAGGCCACGGCGCGACTGCGCGCATGTTCGCCGGCGTGGCCAGGGATCGCCGTGGACAGACGCTCGACCGCCGATAGCGCGAATTTGGGATCGGAGAGCGACAGCAAATACATCGCATGGCCGTGTTGAGCGGTGATTTCCGCGGGCGTGACGAACCATGCCCAGGAGGGAGTGGTGTCGGGTTCGGCTGCGGCGTAGCGGTCTTCGGACAGTCCCAGGGCGCGCTGGGTGGCTGCGGAGTCGTTCAGGGATGCCCAGCACCACCCCATTACCGTGGCGATGTGCCCGGCGGTGATGGTGCTGATCGGATGGCGCCTGTTGGCGGCGGTCGATGAGGCAAGTTGCGCGAATTTCAGTGCTTCATCAGGTCGTTTCAGGTGCAGGGACTGGTGGGCCATGTCGAGCAGAATGCTGACCGTCAGGTCGGTGCTGCGCGGATGGTCTTGGCCGCGGTGCGCGGTGTGCAGGGCGTATGTCCACAGTTTGCGGGCCGAGTCGTGTTCTTCGATGTCGTAGGCCAGCCAGCCGGCCATGCTTGCCAGGTCGGCGGTGGCTATCCACAGACGTGTTCGAATGTCCGTGGTGCATGCGGCGCCTTCCAGGGCGCGGACTTGGTGCAGTTGGGTGAGTGCCGCGGTCCGGCAGAGCCCGCCGCCATGTGCGAGGTCCCATCGCCGGAATCCTTCGGTGATGGCTTCGATCGCGTCGATGTCGGCGGATCCGATGTGTGGTCGGGTAACTGGTTCGAGCCGGTCGGGGAGGATGCTGCCCAGTCGGTCGAGTTGCGGGTGAAGATGGGAACCGAGTGCGGCTGCGGTTGCCAGAGTGATGAAGTCTCTGCGTTCCACCCACGTCACCTCCTCGCGGGCCAGATTACTCGCAGAGCCGGAGCCGAACCCGAGTAGCGAAGCGGGGATCGCGAAGGTATCGGCGATTCTTGCGACCAGCTTGGCGCTGGTAAGACGGCGTTCTCCGCATCCCGACGCCTTCCCGACGACGAAGGCCAAGACGCGCTGCTCGATCGTCCGCCGCCGCAGAATCGGACGCGCTGTTGATCCTCCCAGCCCGTAATCATCGCCTCGGACTCCCGGGCGTCCATGACGGGCTTCGTCCTTTCGACTATGCGGATCGTTACAGCGAGGCCATCGCTGAGATCTCCGATTGGCTGGCCGAGGGCAGGATCAAGAGCAGGGAGCATGTCGTGCACGTCAGTGTCGCCTGCTTCGATGAAACCTTGAACATACTGTTCACGGGTGCCAACATCGGCAGAATCGCGCTCGCTGTGAAGGGCCATACTGTCCAGGTGACCGATACCGAGAACCGCTCGCGCGCGGATCAGACCCGAGCGCGGCTGCACGACGCAGCGGTGGTCGCCTTAACTGAACGGGGCTTCCATGGCACGACGACCCGCGAAATCACATCGATCGCCGGAGTGAGCACGGGGGCCGTCGACGTGCACCACCGTTCCAAGGAAGAGCTGCTCTATCAGGTCTCGCGCGCCGGTCACATGGACACCTTGGAGCGGGTCCGCACCGCCATCGCTTCGGCGCAAGACCCC
The DNA here is from genome assembly GCF_040630775.1 of Nocardia sp. NPDC005745. Taxonomy (NCBI): domain Bacteria; kingdom Bacillati; phylum Actinomycetota; class Actinomycetes; order Mycobacteriales; family Nocardiaceae; genus Nocardia; species Nocardia sp. NPDC005745. The sequence goes on along the minus strand of NZ_JBEXYF010000005.1, from coordinate 89,337 downwards.
GCCGGGCAGCTGCTCGCCGTGATGAGAGAGTTCAGGATCCATCATGCCCGCGCCCGTATCGTCGCCCGGATCATCAACTATGAGCTCGCCGCTTTGAGCCCGGAACATCAACAGGAGATCAAGGAAGTACGGCTTGATCGAGCGAGGGGCGGCCGCCGGGTTGTTCGAGAACTCGAATACCCATATGGCCGCGACCGCCCTGCACTCGCTGGGAATAGATATCGTGCGCGGGTACCACGAGGGTGGTTCCTGGTCACCGGAGGAGATCGGCGACTAGTACGCGGTCCTCGCGCTGCGAATCGAAGGCGGTCGGAGGCCGAGTTTTCCGGAGACCGCTCGGTCGTGAAGATCTCAGGATGAGTCCATGCACAGTGACGCCACGGAACTGCTCGCGAGGATCGCGGGAGGACTGAGCCGACATGCGCTGGCCCTGTCCGAAGGTTTGACGGAGCAGATGCTCCAGATCGAGCCGGAGCTGCGCGGCGACAGCCGGGTGGAGTCACTGCTGCGGGCCAGCGTGACCGGCAACGTCGTGATCGCGTTGCACATCTACGAGCTGGGACTGGACATCGATGAGCTGGAGGCTCCGACGGAGGCGTTGGAGTACGCCCGCCGCATGGCCCAGCGCGGCACTTCGATCACCGCGCTGTTGCGGGCGTACCGCATCGGACAGCGACTGTTCAACGACCACATGCTCGGCGAGCTCACCGCGGCGACCGACGACGTCGCCCTGATCACCTCCGCGGTCGCCGAGATGACCGACCGTTCGTTCGCCTATATCGATCGGGTCTCCCAACAAGTCGTGACCGCCTACCAGGACGAGCGGGACCGGTGGCTACAGAACCAGATGGCCGTCCGTACCGCTCGGGTGCGCTCGATCCTGTCCGGACAGCGCGTCGACCCGGGTGACAGCGAGCGTGCGCTGGGATATCGGCTGGATCGCACCCACTTGGGCATGGTCGTCTGGTCCGACGCGGGCGCCGACCAGCTGCGCGCGGCCAAACAAGTGGCGATGACCATCGCCGATCAGTTGTCCTGCCAAGGACCACCCCTGCTCATCCCGGCCGACGAATCGACCTTGTGGGCGTGGCTCCCGCAACCGGAACTGGATATGGATCCTGCCGCGGTGCGCACGGCCGAGGCGACGTGGGTGGCGGTGGGCAGACCTGCCACTGGACTGGAAGGCTTCCGGCTGACGCATCGCCAGGCGACGCAGGCGCAGGTGGTCGCGATGTCCGCACCGGCACCGCAGCGCGCGTCGATATGTTGTTCGGCTCAGCTCGGGCCGATCGCGCTGATGTGCTCGGACCTGACCGCGACGCGCGCATGGATCAGCGAGATCCTCGGGGCGCTGGCGCGCGATGACGATCCCGCCGCGCAGCTCCGCGAAACCGCGCGTGTCTTCCTGGACACGAACGGCAGCTTCCAGACAACGGCCGAGCGGCTGGTGCTGCACCGCAACACCGTGCAATACCGGATTCGCAAGGCGGAGGCGGTACTGGGACATTCGCTTCGGGAGGGACGGCTGGAGGTCGAGGTCGCCCTGCTGGCCTGCCGATGGCTGGGGTCGGCAGTGCTGCAGCCCGTGCGGTGACCGCGACGTCCGTCGTGCGCGGCGCACGATCCCGGCGGCCATCTTCATGCGCTCACAATATGGTCCAGGTCACATCGTCTTCCTAACGTGACGTTCACGCAAGTGAGCTGCTGCGTTAGCGAGGAGATCGACATGCACTTCGCCGCCCTGCCGGATGTACGCGCCGGGATCTTTCCCACCGGCCCGTGTCTCGCCGACGACAACCTGGGGCATATCACCAACGCCGAGTTCCTCGACGCCGTGCGCAAGTACGCCGATCGGTTGTCGAAGGCGGGGATCGGTGTCGGCGATGTTGTCGCCGTGATGCTGCCCAACCGGCTCGAATTGATCGTGGCATTGTTCGCGACCTGGCGGCTGGGTGCCGCGGCGACACCGATCGACCCATCGTCTACCGCAGCCGAGGCCGATTACCAGCTGGCCGATTCCCGCGCTCAGGTACTGGTCTGCGCTGACGAATGCGAGTCCGGTGAGGTGGATGGACCGCAGCGGATCTCGGTACCGGAGCTGGATCGCCACGAAGGCCGCGTCGGCGTCGCGGAAGCGACCGAGTTCTCGGACGACGTGCTGGCGTTGATCATCTACACCAGCGGTACCACCGGACGCCCGAAGGGCGTGGAGTTGACGCACGCGAACATCATGGTGATGGCCGAGACGATGGTCGCAAGCATGCGGCTGACCGCTGAGGACCACAGCCTGCTGATCCTGCCGCTGTTCCACGTCAACGGAATCGTGGTCAGCGTGCTGTCGCCGCTGCTGGCCGGCGGCCGGGCCACCGTCGCCGGTCGGTTCTCGCCAAGGACCTTTTTCGACACGGTCGAGGCGGCGCGGCCGACCTACTTCTCCGCGGTGCCCGCCATTTACGCCATGCTGTCGGCGCTTCCGGCCGACATCCGGCCCGACACCTCCTCGATCCGGTTCGCGCTCTGCGGTGCGGCTCCGATGCCTGTCGAACTGCTCGCCCGGTTCGAGGAGCGCTACGGTGTCCCGATCTACGAAGGCTATGGCCTGTCCGAGGGGACGTGCGCGAGCACGGGCAATCCGCTCGACGGCGTCCGCAAACCCGGCACTGTCGGTCTCCCGCTGCCGGGGCAGGAGATCGCCGTCGTAGACAGCGAGGGCAACTTCCTCAGCGCCGGATCGGTGGGCGAGGTCGTGATCAAGGGTCCGACCGTGATGCGGGGATACCTGGGTCGGCCCGAGGAGACGGCGAAGGCGATCGTCGATGGCTGGCTGCACACCGGAGACATCGGTCGCATAGACGCCGACGGCTACCTGACCCTGGTCGACCGCATCAAGGACATGATCATCCGCGGCGGGGAGAACATCTATCCAAAGGAGATCGAGTCCACGATCTACACCCACCCCCAGGTGCTTGAGGCCGCCGTGATCGGGCGACCGCACCCGGTGTACGGCGAAGTGCCCATCGCCTACGTGTCCTATCGCGACGGCGCCACGGTCGAGCCGGAACAGATGCTCGAGTTGCTCCGGAAGTCCTTGGCCGCCTACAAGATTCCCGAACTGATCGTGACCGTAGACGAGATCCCGAAGAACGCTGTCGGGAAGATCGACAAGCGGATTCTGCGCGGCCGCGCGGTCGAAGCGCGCCGCTGACCCCCTCCACTCCATCTCGAAAGAACATCTGCCATGGGATTCACGAAACCGGATCTTCCGGACATCGACTATGCCGAATGGAAGACCCGCCCGCGCGGTGAACGGCTCCGCACCGTCGCCGAACACTGGGTCGAGCACGGCTTCGGCACGCCTTATGCCGTCTATCTGCTCTATATCGTCAAATGCGCCTTGTACGTCCTCGGCGCGGCCGCGGTGATCTCCCTGACCCCTGGGCTCGGAGCGCTCACCGATATCACCTCGTGGGGGACCGAGCCGATCGTCTACCAGAAACTCGTCGTCTGGACTCTGCTCTTCGAAATCCTCGGGTTCGGCTGCGGCTTCGGACCGCTCACGATGCGGTTCCTGCCGCCACTCGGCGGGCCGCTGTACTTCCTGCGTCCCGGCACGCTGCGGCTGCCGCCGTGGCCGGGCAAGGTGCCGTTCACCCGTGGGGAGGAGCGCGGGGTCATCGACGTAGCTTTGTACGCGGTCGTCCTCGGATCCGGAATCCAGGCGTTGCTCGCGCCCGGTCGTGGCGTTCCGCCAGTGGACGGCGGCCATGTAGGTCTGCTCGATCCCAAGGTCGTCGTCGCTCTGGTCGTCGCCCTGTGCGCACTCGGATTGCGGGACAAGACGGTATTTTTGGCCGCCCGCCCCGAGCACTACCTGCTGATGCTGCTGATGTTCTTCGTCCCCTTCGCCGACATGATGATCGGATTCAAGCTGGTCATGCTGGCACTGTGGTGGGGTGCGGCCACGTCCAAGCTCAACCACCACTTCGGGCACGTGGTCGCCGTCATGATGAGCAACAGCCCGGTCATGCGACTGCGATGGCTCGAGCGCAAGATGTACCGCAACCCGCCGCAGGACCTGCGCCCGTCACGCATTCCGACTCTGCTGGCTCACGGCGGCACCTTCGTGGAATACCTGGTCCCCGCTTATCTCGTCTTCCTCGGCCACGGCGGCCCGCTGACCTGGGCGGCGATCATCTTCATGGCCGTTTTCCACCTGCACATCATTTCCACCGTCCCGATGGGCGTGCCGTTGGAATGGAACATCTTCTTCATCTTCAGCCTGTTCTACCTGTTCGGACACTACGGTTACATCCACCCGCAGGATCTTCGATCACCGCTGGTGCTCGCGCTGATCCTCTGCTCCACACTGGTTGTAATCCTGGGACACCTTCGGCCGCAATGGGTTTCGTTCCTGACGTCGATGCGTTACTACGCAGGCAACTGGGCCACCAGCGCCTGGTGTTTCCGCGGAGACGCCGAGCTGAAACTCGCGCAGCATGTGACCATGAGCGCCGCGCTGCCGGTCAGTCAGTTGACCAAGCTGTACGGCCCCGAGATCGCCGACATCCTCATGCAGAGCGGGCTCGGCTGGCGATCGATGCATACCCACGGCCGGGCGCTCAACGGTCTGATTACCCGCGCGGTCGACAACGAGGACGACTACGCCATCCGCGACGGAGAGATTGTCGCAGGCCCGCTGCTGGGCTGGAACTTCGGTGAAGGGCACCTGCACAACGAACAGTTGCTGGCAGCGGTGCAGCGGCGCTGCCAGTTCGAGGAAGGCGAGCTGCGCGTCGTCGTGCTCGAGTCCCAGCCCATTCACCGGCAACACCAGGCTTACCGCATCATCGATGCCAGGACCGGCGTCATCGAGGAGGGTTACGTGCTAGTCGAGGACATGCTTGCCCGCCAGCCGTGGCCGGAGCCGGGCGATCGATTCCCGGTTCATCCTCTCCGCCCCGACGAAATCCAGGGTCTGCCAGCGGTGCGGGCGCGATGACCACGGCGATCGTGGTCGGCTCCGGGCCGAACGGACTGGCTGCCGCAGTCACGCTCGCCCGTCACGGGGTCGAGGTCACCGTGCTCGAGGGCGCCGCCACCATCGGCGGCGGCACCCGCTCCGGCGAGCTCACCCTCCCCGGCCTGCTGCACGACCACTGCGCCATGGCCCACCCCATGGCCGTCGGGTCACCGTTCTTGACCGGAATCGATATGACCCGATACGGATTGGCATGGGCATGGCCCGAAATCGACTGCGTTCACCCGCTCGACGACGGCACAGCAGCAGTGCTGTACCAGTCCCTCGATGACACCGCGGCGGGCCTCGGGCCCGACGGGTCGATCTGGCGACGCCTGTTCGCCGGCCCCTCCGCTGGATACGAGGCGCTGGCGACGGATTTCATGCAACCGCTCCTACGGATACCGTCACATCCGCTGCGCTTGGCCCGATTCGGCATTCCCACCCTGATCCCTGCCGCGGTGCTCGTACGACTGTTCCGGACCGAGCAGGGAAGGGCGCTGTTCGCCGGGAACATGGCACACGGCTGGCAACCACAGCACCGGATCCTCTCCGCGGCGATCGGTCTCGGCATCACCACCGCGGGCCATCGCTACGGATGGCCGGTCGCGGTGGGCGGCTCGCGCGCGATCACGGATGCCATGGCGGCCGTACTGGAAGAGCTGGGCGGAAAGATCGAGACCGGCCTCTGGGTCGAGTCCCTCGACCAGCTGCCGCCGACCGACCTCGTGATATTCGACCTCGCCCCGGCTGCGATCGCCGACATCGCCGGTGACAGGCTGCCGTCGCGGATCTCGCGAGCGTACCGGCGATTCCGGCACGGGCCCGCCGCTTACAAGGTCAGCCTGGCCGTCGAGGGCGGTATCCCGTGGACCAACCCCCACGCACGCAAGGCGGGAAGTCTGCACATTTGCGGCAGCGCGGCCGACGTGGTTCGCGCCGAACGCGCGGTCCATCAAGGGCGGCTTTCCGACCGACCTTTCATCGTCGTCGGACAACAATACCTCGCCGATCCAACACGCTCACAAGGGCACGTACACCCGATCGACCTGTACGCTCATGTGCCACAGGGGTATTCGGAGGACATCACCGAAGCACTGCTCGGCGCGGTAGAGCGGTTCGCGCCGGGGTTCCGAGACCGCGTCCTCGCCACCACCGTGGTGCGCCCCACCGACATGCAGGCCTACAACCCCAACTATGTCGCCGGAGACATCATCACCGGCGACAAGGACATCCGCCAGCTGGTCTTCGGCGGACCACGCATCACCAGGCACCCCTATCATGTAGCGGACCGGATGTTCATATGCTCGGCGGCCGTACCGCCCGGGCCGGGAGCGCACGGTATGAGCGGATACAACGCCGCGGTCGCGGCCCTGCGAGAATTCGCCGCCCCACCGAGGCACAGATATCCGTAGTACCGCATGGCGGGCGCCCCTGACGTTCTCGGGCACCACCACGCTGACTCCCGTAACAACGTCGCCGGTTCTTGTTGCCCTTCGCACGCGCCGGAGCCGCCGACGCCTCATCCCCTGGGCCGGCTGCCGATGAATCCGGCTCGACCTCGGCGGTCTGCGACCGGCTTCCTCCGGTTAGCCGCGCACGTGCAGTCCGAAACCCGTGCGGCCTGCGGGTTCCAGTCCTTCCTTCAGGTGCAGTGAGGGGATCTGGTAGTCACCGAAGTTCTGCTGCCGGAACGCGATCGGTTCGGTCGACTCCAGGGTGAGCAGGCGCTGTTCCCATGCCTTGGCGACGGCCGGGTAGTCCTTGTCGGTCATCCGGTCGGTGCCGTACAGCACGAACGGCGGCAGCACCTCGATGCCCGGGTAGTAGAGGATGCCGTGCTGGATCGGGAACAGCAGATCATCGATGGGGCCGTTGATCCCGCGGGCCTCGTAATGCGACTCCGGGCCGCCGGTGGTCACCGACAGCAACGCCTTCCTACCCGCGAGGGTGCCTTCGCCGAAGCGCTCACCATACCTGGTGTCGCTGTGCTCGCCGACACCGTAGGCGAAGTGGTAGGTGAACACGCGGTCCACCCAGCCTTTGAGGATCGCGGGCATCGTGTACCACCACAGTGGGAACTGGAAGATGATCGTGTCGGCCCACAGCAGCTTCGCCTGCTCGTTGCGGACGTCCGGGGTGAGCGTCCCGGCGTCGAAGGCCCGGCCCGAGTCCAGGGAGACCTTCAGCGGACTCGAAGCGTCGGGGCCGTAGTCCGCAGCGTCCACGACCGCCTTCCAGTTCATCGCGTACAGATCGCTCACCCGTACCTCATGCCCGGCGGCCTCCAGCGTGGACACCGCGAGCTCCTTCAGCGAGCTGTTCAGCGACTTCGGCTCCGGGTGGGCATAAACGATCAGCGTCTTCATGAGAACTCCTTCGAATCAGGTGCTTTCGATCCTGGGCGTCGCCGCACCCGGCGTTCAGGGACGTCTCTTCCATCGGACAGGACTTCCTGGTAACGGCAGGGCCACCTTCACGGGCACCACCGAGGCCATACTGAGGGCATGGACGACCTCGCGGGCTTCCTGCGGACCCGGCGTTCCCGGGTCGAGCCGGCGTCCGTCGGCATCCCCACCGACGGCCACCGCCGGGTCGAAGGGCTGCGCCGCGAAGAGATCGCGCACCTGTCCGGAGTCAGCGTCGACTACTACGTACGCCTGGAGCAGGGCCGCGCGACCCAGCCCTCCGAGCAGGTCCTCGACGCACTCGCGCGCGTCCTCGGCCTCGACGAGACCGAACGCGGGCACCTGCACCGGCTCGCCCGGCAGCGCCGTCGCCGCGCGAAGGCGCCGGGCGGGCGGGTCCGGCCGGAGCTGCTGCGCGTCCTCGATCTGGTCGTCGACGCACCCGCGCTGATCATGGACCACCGCCTGGATGTGCTCGCCGGCAACCGCCTCGCCGGGCTCCTCTACGGCCGCCCGGTGCCGGGTCTGAACACCGCCCGGCACCTCTTCCTCGAGGAGGCCGAGCGCGGCCTGTACGCGGACTGGGAGAAATGCACCCTCGACGTGGTCGGGCATCTTCGCCTGGCCGCCGGCAAATACCCCGAGGACCCCCGCCTGGCCGCGCTCATCGGCGAGTTGGCGATGGGCAGCGAGCGCTTCCGCCGCCTCTGGGCCCGCGCGGACGTGCGCGCCCGCACCCATGGCCGTAAGGCGTACCGGCACCCGCTGGTCGGACTACTGGAACTGCACCAGGAGAACTTCGCACTACCGGACGAAACAGGTATGGAACTGGTGGTGCTGTCCGCGGCCCCCGGCAGCCCCGCCGAGGACGGACTGCGCCTGCTGGCGCGCCTCGGCGCGAACAATGGTGACGCGCATCCCACAATGAACGCTCAGGTCCGCGAGTAACTCAACGGCGCCACCCACCGCCGGGAACGCCTCAACACTGACGGTTTCCCGACGCGCGGCGAAGGGCCGCAGGTATTCCGTAGGCCGATCCGTCGACGGAACACCACAGTCGCAGAACTCGGGCGCTGGTCACGATGTTCCGTACAGGTGTTCCGCGAACTGTTCCGGTGAGCCCCCTCGAATTGTTCAGTAACAGGTCTCACGGTATGGCTGGTTGACCACGAACGTGTTCCAGGTTTCGCGATCCATTCCTCCGCCTGCCAGTTGACAAGCGAGAGAAGTGGGATTGTCGAGCAGGTCGATAAGGCGGCTGAGATCCCACCGCTGGAGGGTGCTGTCTGCGCCGATGGTGAACAGGGCACGGCTGTCCGCGCTGAATGCGAGGCGTGTGATCTCACCGTTGTGAGCTTGAATCGAGCCGCCCAGCCGGAGCGGTCCGTTGTCACTGATGAACCACGCCGACAGTGTGCCGTCGAAGCCGGCAGTCATCGCGATCCGGCCATCGGGGTTGAAACTGATCGCTGACACAGGAGAGGTGTGCGCGGGCACTGGAAGGCTGCGCCTGTGCGTGTAGCGCCGGTATTCATTGTCGCGTAGCGGCTCCCACAGGGTCAGTGTTCCATCCATTCCGCCGACGGCCAGTGTTCGACCTGCCGGGTCGAACGCGACGACGGACCCTTCGGAGCCAGGACCGGATAATTCGTAGGCGCCGCTGCCTCCGATTGGGCCGACCTCGGCCACGGGCCACAACTCGATCTGGCCGCCGATGGGACTCTCGCCTACCAGGTCTGTCGCCCTGATTCGAGCCATCGCGCGTGCCGGCAGGCTGACAGCGATCGGCCGGTGATAGTACGGCCAGGGATTGCCCATCGTGTTGGTGAGACCCGGTGTTCTGATGTCCCATTGGACGACGTACTCGGGATCGGACACCAGCAGTCTGGAGCCGTCGGTCGTGAACGTCAGGCCGGTGATCGTTCGTAGGGTTCCGCCGCGTGGTGCCGCTTGGCGCGACGGATGCCGCGGGTCCGCGACATTCCAAACCTCGATCACCGCCCTGTCGGGTGGGCGCCCTCCGCCTATGGCCAGCAGTGTGCCGCCTTCGTCGGCCGCTAGCGCAGTAACTCCGTTCTCGGCGCTGGTGTTCAACGTTGCGAGCGGTTCTCCGGTTGTGGTCCGTAGAAGAACCTGGTTCCCAGGCCCGTTGGTTGCTACCCAGGCACCGGTCGAAGCCAATGCCTTGCCTGACACGCCCAGAGCTGATTCGGCCTGTCGCGCCACCGCCCATTGCAGTGGTCGCATCGTCCACAGCGTCGAGCGCTGCCACGTTTCTCGAACTATCAGCCACTGGCCGTCCGGCGCGAACAGCAGGTCCCCGACTTCGCTTCCGACGGGAGTGGTTCCTGTTCGCTTGGGTGCCGTTCCCGTTACCTCCCAGAGTTCAACGGCGCCATTGCCGTTGTGCACTGCCAAAATCGAACTGCCGGGGCTGAAGGTCGCGGCTGATGCCCCTGCGAGCGGGGCACCGAGCGGCGCTGGGCGCGCCGGATCGGATATGTCCCATAGTTGGCAGCCCCCCGTCGCACATATCGCCGCCAGCCGACCGTCGGCGCTGATGTCGATGCCGGTGACCTGGTTCGGATCAAGGATGTCGTTGTACGGGCGCTGTAGTGACACCGGGACAGTGGCCAGCATCCGTAGCGGCCCCGCCGTCGGGACCTGGAACACCCGTGGCGGATCATTACCTACCCCGACCAATAGCAGGCGGTCGTCGGAGCGCAGAGTTAGGTGCTGCACAGGCGCGTCGACCGGCACCGGCTCGCCGAGCCGCCGGGGACTGGCGGGGTCGCTGAGGTCCCAGTAGCTCAGCATCCCCTTCTCGGTCCCGGTCACCAGGCGCGAACCGTCCGAACTCAGCGCGACCGCCTCGGTCTGCTCCCCAGCGCCGAACTCTGGACCGATGGGGCGGCCGTGCCGGGGGTCGGTGAGATCCCATATCCGCACCTTGCCGTGCACATCCGCGGTAACGAGGACGCGGCCATTCGAACTGAGTGACATCTCGGTAAGTTGCTCGGTCCCGACAAGCTCCCATTCACCGTCCGCGTGCGCTGGTGCCGGACCGTCGATCGGCCAAGACATGACCCTGCTTCTGTCGTCACCGCTCGTGCCGCTCCAGACTGTGAGTACGCGGGTGCGGTCGCCGGAGAACCCGATCGGCTGCCCGAGCATGGCTCCCATGAGTGATGTGGTCATGATCGCGTCGGCCAGGCTCGCACGGGTTACCGCATCACTCTCGATGCGATAGGCGGCGATCTCGAGTTGAAGCGCCCGCCGTGGATCGGCGGCACGTACCGAATCGGCCTGTGAGACGAGCAACCGCGTTGCCGCGACTCGCAGCTGTTCCTGGAGCCCAGTGGCGTACGCCTGCGATTCCTGTGTCCGCTTGATCGCGATTCCCCCGGCACCTGCGGCGACCACCGAAACGATCACCAGGACCGCCGACGCTACCTTCAACCAGCGGTTCGACCGTCGCAATTTGCGGTTCTGCAGGCGTTCGCGCTCCTGTCGCTCGCGCTCCCGGCGCGCCTGATCATCCGCGTCGGCGGAGCTGGCATCGAGAAATCGGCGCTCCAGATCGGTCATTTCTCGGCCGCGTGTATCAGCGTCGCGCCACAACTGCGCCTCTGCCAGGGCTCGACCCCGGTACAGCGCGCCCGGATCGAAGTCCAGTAACTCCCAGCGCAGGCTCGCGTCGCGGATCTGCTGTCCGCGAATGAGATCCATCCGGTCGCTGTCTATCCATTCACCCAATTGGGGCCATGCCCGCAGCAACACCTCGTGTGCGAGCGTGGCGGTGTCGGCGTCCATGGTCACCAACCGCGCTCGGGCGAAGGCGTCCAGCACAGCACGCGCCGGACCGTCTGCCTCAAACCTCGTCAGCGGCACTTTGGCTCTGGTGTGGTCGGCGGAGGTACCGACATTGACCATGAGAGGAAGCACTCGCCTCGCGACCTCGCGCGCTTGCGGATCGAGCGCTTCGAAGATCTTTTCGGCTTGCCGGCTGATCGCCGTCCGGATGCCGCCCTCGGCATCGTATCCGGCCACGGTCAGCTTCTTCCCGCTGCGGCGGCCCCACGTCAGCATCAGCGCGTAAGACAGCAAGGGCAGAGCACCGGCGGGGTTCAGCTCGGTGTCGTTGGCGCGCAACTCACGCAACACGACGCCGACCAGCTCGGGCTGCACCGTCAATCCTTCGGCCTGGGCGGGCCTTTCGATGGCCTCGGTCAGCTCCGCGTCGGTCATCGGTACAACCAGGCTGGTGCTCGTACGGAGCGCGTTGACCAGTCCCGGATACCCGAGGCAGCGATCGTAGAAGTCGGCGCGCAACACGAGAATGACCAACGCGTTGTGGCCAGAGCCGTCTTTCGCAGCCGCCGAGCACAGCGCATCGATGAAGTCCCGTCGTTCGCCTTCGCTCCAGGTGGTGAAGATCTGCTCGAACTGATCGACGATCAACATGGTGCGATCGGCTTGGCCTCGGCTACTTCGTGCCGCGGCTACCAGATCGGCGATCTCAGGTGGGCCAGTGTTTCCGTCGAGCCCCAGTGTTGCGGCCAACTGTGCCAGTGGCGGGTTCTCATCGAGTGTGAACAGCCGCACCCGCCAGCCGCTCGATCCTGGCAGCACCCCCTTCCCGAGCCGCGGGACGACGCCGGCGCGCAGCAGAGACGACTTTCCGGACCCGGAAGGACCGAGCACCACCAGCGGGCCGCCCTCGTCGACTTTGCGGCCGATGGCCTCGACTACCTCGTCGATCGCGTCTGAACGTCCGAAGAAATAGCGCGCGTCGGCGGATTCGTACCGCTCCAGTCCACGGTAGGGACAGATCGTGCCGTCATCCGCCACCACAGGTGGCGGCTTGTCAGCGCCGGTGCCGGTAGAAAGACCGGCGTTCCGTGCGAGGATCAACTGAGCCGACGAGTCGCTGGCGAACTGTCGGGGGCGCGGATATCCGCGCTGCTGCAACCGCCGATCGAGGCATTCGTAGATGTCGGCCAGACTCAGCCATGGGCGACGCGTCGGATCTCCGACCTCGAGGAGCCGTAACAGTTCTCCGGTGAATGCCGTGTACGTGTCGCCGGGCCTCGCCAGGGCGGTCTCATTGCGCGCCGCCGCGGACATCACGTAGGCGCCGCGCACCGCGGTCGCTATGAATGGGTCGGCAGCGGTCGCAGTGGGGGCGCTGCTCGCTCGCTCAGCGAAGCAGCAATCAAGTATGACCACCGTTGTCAGAGCCTTCGACCGCCTGACCTGCTCGCGCACGGTCGCGTACGGCAGTGCGCGATAGCTGAGCTCGTCGACCGAGCTGATAGTGCTCGTTGTCGCCAGGTAAAGCTCACGATCCGGACCGATCAGACCGTGCCCGGTGAAGTAGATCAACAGCACACTGGTGGCTCGTCTCGCCGCCTCGGTGACAGCCGAACCGAACTCTGTCGGGTCGGCGGGGTCGTGCAGGACGCGTACCGCATCCGGATCCGCGCCGCACCGGTCGACAAGCGCAGCTGCCAACGCCTCTACCGACCTCGGTATCGCAGGAACCGAGGGCAACTCGGTTCCCACGTGGTGCCCGGTCCCTACCAGCAGGACACGGGCACCCTCCGCCGCGAGTCCGCGCAGGTCGCTCATCGGCTGGGGGCGCGACCGGATTCCAATCGCATCGCCAAGTCGCTGGAAAGCTGCATCACCTGTTCCGGCGAAAGGCCCCTTATATTCTGAGCCTCCACTTCCATAGTGGTGCCGTCCGAACCGAGCATCTTCACCACCACCGATGCGGGTCGCGTGCGTATCCAGGCCACGACCGCGGTGGCCAATGCGCCGGCGACAGCTGCCGCACCACCTTGTCCCAAGGCGACGATGAGCACCTCCTCCACCGCGCCGAGTTCACCTTCAGCGGGCGGAGCCGCCTGACGCCGAACCGCACCGCGCAGCTCGTCGACATCGACCAATTCCTCTTCTAGAAAACGCAGTTCATCGATATCGTCCGACGCCACCGCGATGATCAGTTCCATACCAGCCTCAACATTCCAGCAGCCGTCGACCCATTGAGATCATCATCCATCGAAGCCCGCCCCGGAGTAAACGCAGTGCGGTGATATCGCCGGCCGCGTATCCGCTGTTCGACGGACACGCGGCCGCGACTCACCGCACCATCGCCCAATCATTGCCTTGCGCTACAGAAGCTCGATCCGACCAGGCTCGGGCAGCGCGCGTGGGGGTTCGTCCGTATACCAGGCGTATCCGATCCCGCTGAGCCAGCCGTTCTCGGTCCATAGAATGACCTCGCCGATCGGTGATCCGGTGCGATCGGTGACCGCTCCGCTGGCGAAGATGCCGTCCAGCTGACCGGATGCTTGCACCGGACCGGGCTGCACCATCAGATCGACGCTGGGTGAACCGATACCCCAGGTTGCGAGGACCTGCGAATACGGCAACTGCGCCAGATATTCAGAGGCCCCGGGGACATTCGAAGACAACAGCTTCGTGACGACGCTGATTTCCAGGTCGGTCAGCGCGCGCGGCGGAATCGGTGTACTACTCATGCGTTCGGGAGTTCTGCCGATACGTCTAGGACGATCCAGCGCTACCCGAGTTGAGACGTTGTCCAGGGCGCGGCTTCTCGTAGTTGACGTAGTACCAGTCGCCGTGTGTGTTGTAGCACCGGGCGTTGTAGCCCATCGCGCGGTACTGGTCAGCGAGTATTTCGCAGTTTTTGCGCCCCCATACGCTCTCGGTATCCGCAGCGGACGCTACCCCCGTCGCGATGATCGCGGCCGTAGCGCCGGTCACCAGGAGCGCGGCGGTCGTGCGAACCGCACGTGTGTAACCCATAATTCTGGCTTCCCCTCATCAATCGTGAGAATGCACGCTATCAAGAGGGAAACTCGTTGAGCGGCAGCAATCTACCGATTAGGGGCTACAACAAACTCTCGGTTGATGTACGGCGTGCGGGCGGCGAGCCCAGATCTGCCGAGCATGATTCAGGTATGCATGGGCTGTGATCGCTTGCTGCACCGCGCGAGTGTGGTCGGCATCGACGGGACCAGCTTCGGCTACGGCACCACCGCGAGACCGCCGAGAATCTGCGCAAGGCGGTGAACGCTGGTGTCACGCCCACGCGAACTCGACGCGGCAGGTGCCGACGTCGCCACCTACCGTGGCGGCCGTCCGTCACTTCCCAGGCAGCTCGGTGCCTCCATGGCCGCGTGCTCGATCCGGGAGAGATTGCTGCCAGGGATTTGATGCCGCTCGGTGTGACCACACTCGTGATCGATGGAATACCAAGCCATTTCGTCTCCTTACCTTGCTATACAACGGTGTTGTACAATATGGTTGTATCACGTCACAGTAGGGTTGTACATGCGTGTCGTAGGCTCGGTCCGAACCGCCACGGAGGACGAGCATGGACGAGGGCACCGACACCGGGCTCGCAGCCGATAGGGCTGCCGAGGGCGCCGCGTTGCGTGCGCTCTCGCGGCGAGTCGAGGACGGAGACACTGCCCGCGCCGAACGCGCAGAGTTGATCCGTCGGCTCTACCGAACCGGCTGGACGCAAGAAGCGCTCGCCCGCGAGTGCGGCATCAAGCAACAAACGGTATCGAGGATCGTCTCCTCCGGTTCGCCTCCTCCCGTGTAACGGATGGTCGTTCGCGATCGCGATACGCAAGCCCTGCGGTGCGATCCGGAAAACGGGCCCACTCGGCTGCGTCCTTCACAGATACGTTGCCCGAACGTATCTGGGCACATCGTTGCTGGGCGCGTCCGATCAAGGTCTGTGCGCGGTGCTCGATGTTCTGCTTGTTCGTGGCAAGGTATGCCTCGACGGCCCGATGCCGTGGGGACCGATTCCGGTGACAGCAGCCAGCCGCCGCAGCGGCGGCAGTGCGCGACGAGTCGCAGCGTCGGCCGAGTGTCGGTGTGCCATGTCTTTCCCCTTCGGCCGCGAGTGGCAGGTACGGCCGCAGCCTGACACGAAGCACCGACACGTACTCGCCGAACTCCCTCACCGCGCAGCAGCAATGCGGCTCACTCCGATGAACCGCACCGCTCTGCGGTGCGCCAACAACGTCTGGATCAACGGCGGCGGATCCGTCCAGTTATAGGTGGCACATTCGCGGGCGGCCGGGCGCAGGCACGCGCTCGCCGTTCAGCGTCGGGATGAGCGTGCCGCTTGCTATAGCGGGCCGCGACGCCTCGCGGGCCTGCAACCGCACAACTCGACGGCGGCCGCACCCTCCCGGTCGCCGCGGTGGATCGCGCTACCGAACGGGCTTCTACGAAGAGGAGATCAACGACGCGCTGGCGGCGATTCGAAACCTCGCAGGATAAGACTTCTCTCTGGTCCGATCGCGCACACGGTTTCGTCCCTACGACCACCGACCAAGGATCTCGAGCGCCTGACGACCGAGTTCCAGCAGCAGCGGCCGCTGCCGACGCTGGGGACAGGGACGGTTGGACCGAGTCGCTACAACGACACCGTCGTGCTCACGCGAAACTTCAGCGCCATCCGGCTGCCGAATGCCCCGCCGGGACCAGCGGAAGTTCTGGTCCGGTGCGCAGCGGGCTAGGGCGACCATGGTGCGCCTTCTCGTCCCAGGCCGAACGCGCTGCGGTGCCGGTCGCGGCGATGACCGACAGTCATCCGGGTGGCAGCGGCAGTCACCGATTACGTCATCCGACGGACGCGGCGGGGTACGGGCGCTGCCTAGCGTCGATGGCGACCGGATGCGGTCAGGAGCCGAGCCTTCCGAGGGAGTTGCGATGACCATCAACAGACGACGATTGTTCGGCGGAGCGCTGGCCGTGGGCGCCGCAGGGGTGGCCGCGGGCTCACTCGCTGCCTGCTCTGCCGCGGAGTCGACGACCGCTACCGCACCGGCGGGCGCAGCCCTGCGCGCCGGAGCGGGCGCACACACGACCCTCGGCCCGGTCAAGCAGATCGAGGCGGGACTGCTGAACGTCGGTTACGTCGAGTACGGCTCCGCCACCGGCACACCGGTGTTGCTGCTGCACGGCTGGCCGTACGACCCCTTCAGCTACGCCGACGTCGGGCCGCTGCTCGCGACGGCCGGTTACCGAGTGATCGTGCCCTACCTGCGCGGTTACGGATCGACTACGTTCCGGTCGGAGCGGACCGTCCGCAACGGCCAGCAGTCGGCGATCGCCCGCGATGTGGTCGATCTCATGGACGCGCTGGGTATCGACGCGGCCATCCTCGGCGGATTCGACTGGGGATCGCGCACCGCCGACATCGTCGCCGCGTTATGGCCACAACGCTGCCGGGCCCTGGTCTCGGTGAGCGGATACCTGGTCACCTCGTTGACCGGCAATCAGCAGCCGCTGCCCCCGCAGGCCGAACTCGGCTGGTGGTATCAGTACTACTTCGCCACCGAGCGCGGCCGCCTCGGCTACGCCCGCAACCGGCACGACTTCAACAAACTGATCTGGCGCAACGCCTCGCCGCAGTGGAACTTCGACGACGCCACCTACGGCCGCAGCGCGGCGGCGTTCGACAACCCCGACCACGTCGACATCGTCGTCCACAACTACCGCTGGCGCCTAGGGCTGGCGCCGGGCGAACCGCAGTACGACGGCTACGAGCAGCAACTCGCGGCCGCTCCGCCCATCGCCGTGCCCACCATCACCCTGGCCAGCGACTTCGACGGCGCGGCCAAGGACGGCGCGGCCTATCGCGGCAGGTTCACCGGCCGATACCAGCACCGGGTGCTCGACGGCATCGGGCACAACGTGCCACAGGAGGCTCCGAAACCCTTCGCCCAAGCGATCATCGACGTCGACCACCTGTGAGGCCGGTGCGTCGAACACCCGTGGTACTGCTGCGCGGCGCGTGGTTGCACGCGTCGTCGTGGCAAGGGTGGACGCGGTGTCTCACGAGCCGGCGTACGCGGTGAGCGCTCCCCGATGGCCGGGTGAGCCGGACACCGTGGCCGCGACCCGCGCCGATCCTTCCGGGTGGCGCGGTCTCGGGCTGGCCGCACCGACCGCGCACTACGCGCGCGTCGCGCGCTCGTTCGACACTCCCCCGGTGCTCATTGTCGAGGTCGCGCGCGTGCGCCAGCAGCGGGTACAGGAACTGGCGCAGCCCCGCGTAAGGCAATTGGGATTCGGCTTCGACACCGGTCACGCGCAGGACCTCGTGCTCGGAGCGCTCCGCCATATCGGCGGCGTGCGCGAGCAGCGCGCTCTTGCCCACACCGGTTTCGCCGCGCAGGATCAGCGACCTGCGGCCCCGGGCTGTCACGACAAGAAAAGCTGCGCCTGCTCGTCGTCGCGGCCCACCATCGCCGCGGCACCTGACTCCATGTCGGTCGCTCCTCTCGCGCTGCGGCAAGACTAACCGGTCGGTTCCGGAGCGACGACGCTCCGTCGCGGCGGCGATACCGAGGTCATTCGACCGTTCGCGCGTCCGGCAAGAGCCGCCGAAGTGCCGCGGAAGATACGTCACCGCTACGTCATCCGACGGATTCGGCGCTGTGCCCTCGGCAGCGATGCTCGACAGGCAGCCGGAACCGTCACCGCGGGCCGGCGGCGCGGCCCGCCCGTCGGGCCGCCGGACACCGGCGTCCCGCCCGTCCGGACTTCGTACCGATGCCCAGGAGCAGCCTCATGACCACGGTCCGTTTCCATTTGCAGTCCACCCTCTCTCCGGCCGAGGTCGTGCGGGTGCTCACCGACTTCGGCCCCGGACGTGCCGAAGCGTGGCCGACCATCGACGCCGAGCACTTCGCCGTCCACGAACGCGGCGAGACCTGGGCCGAGGTCACCGAGGGCACCGCAGCCGCCTGGGAGCGGGCGCGCTACGAGTGGGAGCCGGGGGGCGACACCGTCCGGATCAGCACGCTGGACTCCAAGCTCTTCGGCCCGGGCGGCGGCTGGGTTTTCCGGGCGGTGCCGCAGAACGAAGGCTCCCGCGTCGAAATCGAATTGCTCCGCACCCCAAGCACTCTCAAGGGCCGGGCACTGGCGGTGCTGCTGGCCCTGATCGGTCCTTCCTCGCTGCGCAAATCCTTCGCCGGTCCACTGCGCGCCGCCTGACCTGCCCCCTGACTCATCCACCGAAGCGAGACCATCATGAAAGACACCCGACGCAGCGGCGTCCGTATCCCCCGGCTCGCTCGCGCGGCGACCGCGCTTGCGGCCGTCGTGGCAGGGGGCGCGCTGGCCGTGGCGTGCACCGCGAGCACCACCACCCACGCCGACCCAACGCCGGACGCGCCGCGACCGACCATCGTCCTCGAACACGGGGCCTTCGCCGACGGTTCGAGCTGGAACGAGGTCATCGAGCGCCTCACCCGCGACCGGTATCGCGTCGTCGCCGCGGCGAATCCGCTGCGCGGCCCCGCCTCCGACGCCGCAGCGCTGAAAGCCTTGCTCGGCACCATCGACGGACCCGTGGTCTTGGTCGGGCACTCCTACGGCGGCTCGGTGATCAGCGCGGCGGCAGCGGGCAATTCCCAGGTGGAAGCACTCGTCTACGTGGCGGCATTCCTGCCCGCTCCTGGGGAGACTGCGCTCGACCTCACCGGCCGCTACCCCGGCTCGACGCTGCCCGCCGCCCTGGGCCACATTCCGTCCACCAGCGCCGACGGCACGACGGGTGAGGACCTCTACATCCGGCCGGACGCGTTCCACGACCAGTTCGCCGCCGACATCTCCGTCGCTCGCGCGGCCCTCATGGCAGCCACCCAACGCCCCATCGCGCAGTCCGCCCTCACGGAGCCCGCCACGGCGGCGGCCTGGACCGACAAGCCCAGCTGGGACGTGATCACCACCGAGGACCGCAACATCCCCGTCGCGGCCCAGCGGTTCATGGCCGAACGCGCTCACGCCCACGTCACCGAAGTGGCCGCCTCGCATTCGGTGGCCGTCTCACATCCGGGCGTCGTCGCCGACGTCATCGAACAGGCCGCCTAGGGCGCGCACCGATAACCACAAGAACAGGACAACCCGATCGTGGACATGAAATCGGAAGTCGTCGTGCGGTCATGACAGACGAGAACTCTCGGACCTACGACGTCGTGGTCCTCGGGGCAGGCCCGGTCGGCGAGAATGTGGCCGACCGAACCAGCGCCGCCGGACTGCGCACCGTCATCGTGGAGGCCGAGCTGGTCGGCGGCGAATGCTCCTACTGGGCTTGCGAACCCAGCAAAGCGCTGCTGCGGCCCGCCCTGCTGCACGCCGAGGCCCGGCGGGTACCGGGCGTCGCCGCGGCGCTCACCCGGCCCCTGGACGCCGCGGCCGTCCTGGCACACCGCGATCGCATGTCCGCCCACTGGGACGACCGCGACCAGGTCGACTGGCTCGGCTCCGCGGGCATCACCCTCGAGCGCGGGCACGGGCGGATCACCGGCGAGCGACAGGTGACGGTCGAGACCCCGGACGGCGCGACGCTGAACCTCACCGCCCGGCACGCGGTGGCCGTGTGCACCGGCACCCGCGCGGCGCTGCCGCCGCTGCGGGGGCTCGAGACGGTGCGCGCGTGGACCAGCCGGGAGGCCGCCAGCGCACGCGCGGTGCCCGGCCGACTGGTCGTCCTGGGTGCGGGCGTGGTCGCCGCCGAGATGGCCACAGCCTGGCAGGCGCTCGGCGCGCAGGTCACGCTCGTCGCCCGCGAGTCCCGGCTGCTGCCCCGCGTCGAGCCCTTCGCCGCGGAACTGGTCGCCGACCGTCTGCGGGCGGCGGGCGCCGATCTCCGCTTCGCCACCACCATCGTCCAGGCCGAACGGGCGGGCGGACCGGACGACGGCGTGCACGTCACGCTCGTCGACGGCAGCCGGATCATCGCCGACGAACTGCTGCTGGCGACGGGCCGCGCACCCCGCACCGACGACATCGGACTCGAGACAATCGGACTGACCCCTGGGCAGTGGCTCGACACCGACGACACCTTCGCCGTGACCGCGGTCGGCGGGGACTGGCTGTACGCGGTCGGCGATGTCAATCACCGCGCGCTGCTGACCCACCAGGGCAAGTACCAAGCGCGGATCGCGGGCGCCGTCATCGCCGACCGGGCCCGCGGTCTCGCCCTCGACACCGGCGTGTGGGGGCGGCACGCCGGCACCGCCGACCGGGTAGCGGTGCCGCAGGTGGTGTTCACCGACCCGGAGATCACCGCCGTGGGTCTCACCACCGAAGACGCCGAGCGCTGCGGGCAGAAGGTCGACGTCGTCGACTACGACCTCGGCCGGATCGCCGGCGCGCTGCAACACACCCCCGACTACCGGGGCCACGCGCGGATCCTCGTGGACCCGGACCGGCACGTGGTTGTCGGCGCCACCTTTGCCGGCGCGGGCGTCGCCGAACTGCTGCATTCGGCCACCGTCGCGATCACCGGCGAGATCCCGATCGACCGCCTCTGGCACGCTGTCCCGCCCTTCCCCACCATCAGCGAGGTGTGGCTGCGCCTGCTGGAGACCTATCGCGACCAGCGACGCTGACCCTTCTCCGCCGGCACCGCGCCGCGGTACGTCCACGGCTGGTGCTCGCCCTCCGCCATTCGAACCCGTCGCCGGTGCCTGAATGCCACAGCCGCAGGCCAAGCGATCGGACGATCTGCTGTGAGTCGATACCACCGGCACAGGCGAGGCTGACTGCCCAAGAGCTGTCGGTGATGAGTCGCGCCCGGGAATGTGCCCTGTGTCACAGTTCGAATCGGCCCTGACGTATTGACCACCGCCGGTCCGTCCAGCATGGTGTCGAGAGGTTAACAAGCGCTCAGTAACTTGCCCGGAAGGTTCGCACTCGTGCCCGAAGCCGTCATCGTCTCTGCCGCCCGGTCGCCGATCAGTCGCGTCGGCAAGGCTTCGTCGCGGAATCTCCGGCCCGACGACTCGGGGGTGCGGATCGTGCGGGCCGCGCCGCCGAAGCAGTTCCACGACAAGCAGATCGGTTCGGAGACGATGTGCGTCGGCGGCGGTCGGGGCGAGGCGATGGCGCTCGAAGGCTTGTCGTAATCGCCGATCCGCAAAGGGACTCAATGATGAACAGATTCGAAGGCAAGACAGCGATCGTCACCGGTGCGAGCCGGGGCATCGGGCTCGGCATCGCGCAGCGCTTGGTGGACGAGGGCGCGAGCGTCGTGATCACCGCCCGTAAACAGGACGCCCTCGACGAAGCGGTGGAAGCACTGGGCGGCCCCGACCGCGCGCTGGCCGTCGCGGGCCGCGCCGATGACGTCGAGCACCAGGCGGAGACCGTCGCTCGCGCGATCGACACGTTCGGAAGCGCCGATCTCCTCGTCAACAACACCGGCATCAACCCGGCATTCGGGCCGATGGTCGATCTGCCGTTGGAGGTGGCACGCAAGATCGTGGAGGTCAACTGTCTGGCCGCGCTGTCGTGGGTGCAGCAGACGTACCGGGCCTGGATGAAGGACTTCGGGGGCGCGATCGTGAACGTGTCGTCGGTCGCCGGTGTCAAGCCCGCGCCCGGCATCGGCTTCTACGGTTCGAGCAAGGCGATGCTCACGCACATCACCCAGGAACTCGCGGTCGAACTCGGCCCGAAAATACGCGTCAACGCAGTCGCCCCGGCGGTGGTGAAAACGAAGTTCGCCACCGCTCTCTACGACGGCCGGGAGGACGAGGTCGCCGCGGCCTACCCGCTCGAGCGGCTCGGCGTTCCCGAGGATATCGGCAGTGTGGTGGCGTTTCTGCTGTCCGACGACGCGAGCTGGATGACGGGGCAGTTGCTGGTCGTGGACGGCGGCGTCACGCTGACGGGTGGGGTCTGAGATGGCGCGGATGAAGGCGTGGCGCGTCCACGAGCTGGGCGAACCGCGCGCGGTGCTGCGGCTCGATGACGTGGAAGTTCCGGAACCGGGGCCGAGCCAGGTTGTCGTGCGGGTCTCCGGCGCCGCGGCGAACTTTCCCGATGTGCTGATGTGCCGCGGCCGCTATCAGGTCCGGCCGCCGTTGCCGTTCACGCCCGGCGTCGAATTGTGTGGCGAAGTGGTGGCGCTCGGCGCCGACGTAGCCGGGATCACTGTGGGCGACCGGGTGCTCGGGGGCGCGGCGCTGCCCCACGGTGGTTTCGCGGAATTCGCCGTGCTGGAGGCCGCCCAGACGTTCCCCGCGCCGCCGTCGTTGGATGACGCGGAGGCGGCCGCACTGTTCATCGGCTACCAGACCGGCTGGTTCGGGCTGCATCGGCGCGCCGGATTGTCGGAGGGCGAGACCCTCCTGGTGCATGCCGCGGCGGGTGGCGTGGGCAGCGCCGCGATCCAGCTCGGCAAGGCCGCGGGCGCCCGGGTGATCGGAGTCGTCGGCGGTGCCGAAAAGGCGGCCTACGCCAGGGATTTGGGTGCCGACGTAGTCATCGATCGTCACCAGCGGGACTTCGTCGACGTCGTCAAGGACGTCACCGGCGGTCGCGGTGCCGACGTGATCTACGACCCGGTCGGCGGCGAGGTGTACCAACGGTCCACGAAATGCGTCGCCTTCGAGGGCCGCATCGTGATCGTCGGGTTCGCCGGCGGCGAGATACAAACCGCCGCGTTGAATCACGCACTGATCAAGAACTATTCGATTCTCGGTTTGCACTGGGGTTTGTACAACACCCAGGATCCGGCCGCCGTCGCCGAATGCCACCGCGCGCTGACCGCACTCGCCGCCGATGGCGCGATCCGCCCGCTGGTCAGTGCCCGGCTGAAACTGGATGACGTCGCCGACGCCGTGCAGCGACTCGCGGACGGCGAGACCGTCGGCCGCGTGGTCTACACGCCCTGAGCCCAAGAGTTTCCACCGCAATCACATCTTCGAGGAGTATTCATGACCCATCCGACACAGCGGATCGCGGTCGTCACCGGCGCGGCTCGCGGAATCGGCGCCGCTGTCGCCCGGCGGCTGGCCGCTGACGGTATGGCGGTAGCCGTGCTCGATCTGGACGAGGCCGCCTGCGAGACGGTCGTCGACGAGATCGAGTCGGCCGATGGCCGCGCGCTCGCGGTCGGTGTCGACGTTTCCGACGAGGCCGCGGTCACCCGGGCGGTCGATCGCGTGGCCGCCGAACTGGGCGCACCGGCGGTGCTGGTCAACAACGCCGGGATCCTGCGCGACAATCTGCTGTTCAAGATGAGTGTCGACGACTGGGATGCCGTCCTGAATGTGCACCTGCGCGGGTCGTTCCTGCTGGCCCGGGCGGTGCAGGCGCACATGATCGAGCAGAAGTGGGGTCGCATCGTGAACCTGTCGAGCACATCGGCACTCGGCAACCGTGGCCAGGCCAACTACGCGGCCGCCAAGGCCGGCTTGCAGGGATTCACCAAGACGCTCGCACTCGAACTCGGCAAGTTCGGCGTCACCGCGAACGCGGTCGCCCCTGGTTTCATCGAGACGGAGATGACCGCGGCCACCGCCGCCCGGATGAACATTCCCTTCGAGGAGTTCAAGACGGCGATGGCCGCCCAGATTCCGGTCGCCCGTACCGGCACTCCCGCCGACGTCGCGCACACCGTGTCGTTCCTGGTGAGCGAGGACGCCGGATTCGTGTCCGGACAGGTTATCTACGTGGCCGGCGGCCCGCGGAACTGAACGGAGGAAGACCTGTGCGGGTATTTCAGGGCTTGTCCGAGCTGGCGTCCGCAGTCGGCACCCACCTCGGCTACAGCGATTGGCACGCGGTGACCCAGGAACAAATCGATCGCTTCGCCGAAGCTACCGGGGATCATCAATGGATCCATGTGGATCCCGCGAAGGCCGCCGCCGGACCGTTCGGCACCACCGTCGCACACGGGTTTCTCACCCTGTCGATGGTGCCGATGCTGGCCGGACAGGTGTACACGGTGCGGGGCCTATCGATGGGCGTCAACTACGGCACCAACAAGGTGCGATTCCCGACTCCGGTCCCGGCCGGATCCCGGGTGCGAGCCGGTGTCGAGCTGGTCTCGCTCGTGCCGGGCACGATCGGATCGCAGGCGGTGATCCGAGTGACCGTGGAGCTCGAGGGCTCGGACAAGCCCGCGTGTGTAGCCGAGACGGTCGCGGTGCTGGTGCCGTGATGACCGATCAGGAGGAGGAGAACACGTGACGACAACCCAGCAGGTGCGGCTCGCGAAACGGCCGTCGGGGCTGCCCGACGCGGGCACTTGGAACCTGACGACCGAGGAACTGCCCGCGCTCGTCCCGGGCCAGATCCTGGTCGAGGTGAATTTCATCTCCCTCGATCCGGCCATGCGCGGCTGGCTCAACGACGTGCGGTCGTATGTGCCTCCGGTCGGGGTCGGGGAGGTCATGCGGTCGCTGGATATCGCGACCGTTGTGGAGTCGACGCATCCGGACTTCGCCGTCGGCGACGCCGTCAGCGGAACTTTCGGCGTGACCGAATACGCGATCCACGACTGCCGCGGGGTGCAGAAGGTCGATTTGACCGCGGCGGGCGGTCCGACCTGGTTGGGCACGCTGGGAATGCCGGGGATGACAGCCTATTTCGGCTTGCTCGAGGTCGGCGGCCTGCGAGCCGGAGACACGGTGGTGGTGTCCGCGGCCGCAGGTGCCGTCGGCAGCATCGCCGGTCAGATCGCGAAGATCAAAGGCGCGACGGTGATCGGGATCGCGGGCGGCGCCGAGAAGTGCCGGATGCTGACCGAGGAACTCGGCTTCGATGCGGCCATCGACTATCGGAGTGAGAACGTCCTGCTGCGGCTGCGGGAGGTCGCTCCGGAGGGGATCGACGTCTATTTCGACAATGTCGGCGGTGACATCCTCGATGCCGCGCTGGCCAATCTCCGGCGTGGCGCCCGCATCGTCATCTGTGGTGCGATCTCGGCGTACAACGCGGAGAAGCTCCCTCCTGGACCTTCGCGGTATATGTCACTGCTCGTCAACCGGGCGTCCATGACGGGCTTCGTCGTTTTCGACTACGCGGATCGTTACGGCGAGGCGGTCGCGGAGATCTCCGGGTGGCTGGCCGAGGGCAGGATCAAGAGCAGGGAGCACGTCGTGGACGGCGGGGTAGCTCGCTTCGGTGAAACCTTGAACATGCTGTTCACGGGTGCCAACACCGGCAAACTCGTGCTCGCCGTGTAGAGCCATACTGTCCAGGTGACCGATACAGAGGACCGCTCGCGCGCGGACCAGACCCGAGCGCGGCTGCTCGACGCGGCGGTGGTCGCCTTCGCCGAACGCGGCTTCCACGGCTCGACGACCCGCGACATCACATCGATCGCCGGAGTGAGCACGGGGGCGATCTACGTCTACCACCGTTCCAAGGAAGAGTTGCTCTACCAGATCTCGCGCGCCGGTCACCTGGACACCCTGGAGCGCGTCCGCACCGCCATCGCTTCGGCACAAGACCCCGCCGAGCAACTGATCGCCGTGATGAGGGAGTTCACGATCCATCACGCGCGCGCCCATACGGTCGCCCGCATCATCAACTACGAACTCGCCGCTCTCAGCCCAGAACATCAACAGGAGATCAAGGAGACCCGGCGTGCCATCGAAGGAGAGGTCCGGAGCCTGATCGAGCGAGGGGCGGCCGCCGGAGTGTTCGAGAACTCGAATATCCATATGGCCGCGACCGCTCTGCTCTCGCTCGGAATAGACATCGCGCGCTGGTATCACGAGGGTGGTTCCTGGTCGCCGGAGGACATCGGCGACTATTACGCGGACCTCGCGCTGCGAATCGTGGGCGGTCGGCGGCCGAGTCACCCCGATTCCGCTCGATCGTGAAGATCCGCTGTCTTCGGGGAACTACGCCGGTCGAATCGAGGTCACGAACTCGCTTGCCGGGCTTGCTCCACGAACCAGGCCGCGATCTGAGTGCGTGAGGTGAAGCCGAGTTTGGTCAGGATGTGTTCGACGTGGCCCTGGACGGTACGTTGCGAAACCACCAACTTGTTGGCGATCTGCTTGTTGCTGAGCCCTTGGGCGACGAGGTCGGCGACCTGCCGCTCCCGCTTGGTCAGCCGCGCGGCCGGGCCCGACGCGAGCGCCGCGTCGGTGGGCTGCTCCCCGAGCGCGTACGCGAGGGCAGCGTCCACTCCCATCGCCTGGCCCTGCCGAAAGGCGGCGTCGAATCTGCGAGCACCCAGCGCGCCTCGCGTCGTTCGCTCGCATTCCTCGTGAAAGCGCGACATGCTCAGCAAGACGGCGCGCACGCTGCCGCCGGTCAGCCAGTTTCCCTGGGCGGCTCCCAGCAGCACAGCGGCGCGTTCGACGTCGCCCCGGTCGGCGACCGTCCAGGCCAGCGCCTCGATGCCGAACGCGGTGAGCACCGGACTGCTGGACCGCCGATTGATTCGCAACGCCTCCTCGAGCAACCGTTGGGCACGGTCTCGGTCGCCCTGCTGGCGTGCGGCGACGCCCAAGCCGCGCAACGCGGTCGAACGGTAGAGCAGTTCACCTTGGGCTTCGGTGATGGAAAGCACTCGGCGGTAATGCTCGGATGCCCGGGTCATGTCGCCGCGCAATTCGTATGACCATGCGAGGATGGCCAGCGCACTGACGTAGAGTTCGCCCGTTCGGTCAGCGCTGAGCAGTTCCACCGCCCGTTCGAGGGAGGAGGACGCGTCGGCCGCTTCGCCCCTGGCGAGTGCGACGATGCCGGTGGCGTACGCGAGCTGTCCCTCGATGGCGGGGGTCGGGTCCTGGGCGGCGAGTGCTCGTCCCTCCGCCAGGAAAGCGGCGGTAGCCTGGAAATCCCCCTGTGGCGCGGCAACCTCGCAGGCCGCGCGGAGGGCACTGATGCGGTCGGGTATCGATTGCGCGCCGGGGTGGGCCAGGACACGGTCGATCCAGAATCGGCCTTCCCCGTACAGGCCGCGAAAGCTCCAGAACTCATGCAGCGCCGAGGCGATGCGCAAACCCGCTTCAGCCGCTGCCCGGCTGCTGTCGGTCAGGCAGGATTCGAGCGCTTCGCGCAGGTTGGGTTGTTCACGTTCGAGCCGGGCGATCCAATCGGGCTGCCGGGGACTGATCCATTCGGCTTCGGCGTTCAGCGCCATGCGTTGGTACCAGTCGCGGTGCCTACGGCGCAGCGCGGTGTCCTCGCCGGACTCCCGCAGTTTCTCCCGGCCGTAGTCTCGCAAAGTCTCGAGCATCCGGATGCGCACGACGGAATGCGATTGCTCCCGGATCAGGATCGATTTGTCCACCAGGGCCGACAGCACATCCAGCGGACTTTGCGCAGCGTCGTCGAGTGCCATCATGTCGGTACCGCAGATTTCTTCGGCGGCGTCGAGTTCGAAACTGCCGGCGAACACCGACAGCCGTGCCCACAGCTGCTGTTCGGCGCGGGTGCACAACTCGTAGCTCCAGGCGATACACCACCGCAGCGTTTGCTGCCGCGCGGGGGCGGTGCGGCTGCCGCGGGTGAGCAGCGCGTATCGGTCGGTGAGCCGGGCCAGGATCTGCTCCGGCGACATGGTGCGCATCCGGGCCGCGGCCAGCTCGATCGCCAGCGGCAACCCGTCCACCTTGGCGCAGATTCCGGCGACGGCGGCCTTGTTGTCCTCGTCGAGTTCGAAGTCCGGCACCGCGGCCGCGGCGCGGTCGGCGAACAACGTCACCGCGTCGAAGCGCGGCAACCCTGCCAGGGTGGGCTCCCGTCCCGGGTCCGGCACCAGCAACGGCGCCACCCGCAGCACCGTCTCTCCGGCGATATTCAGCGGTTCCCGGCTGGTGGCCAGGATCCGCAGATCCGGACAAGTCCGCAGCAACGTCTCCGTCAGCCCGGCTACGGCCTCCACCACATGCTCGCAGTTGTCCACCACGAGCAGCGTTTCGCGCGAGGCCAGGAAGTCGGTCAGAACCTCGAGCAGCGGCATAGCCGACTGGTTGCGTACGCCGATGGCGGCTGCGACTACGTCGACCAGCAGGGCCGGATCCGACACCTCGGCCAGCTCGACCAGCCACACACCGTCGGCGAAATCGCGGCGCACCTGCGTCGCCGCGCGCAGCGCCAGCCGTGTCTTGCCGACGCCTCCGATGCCGGTCAACGTCACCAGCCGCGAGGCCGACAACAATTTCTTCAGTTGCGACACTTCGGCGCGCCTGCCGACGAAACTGGTCAGCTCGAGCGGCAGCTCGCCGCTATGGTCCCGCGCCGCCGCCATCGGCGTACGCCACCCCGGCGACGGTGGCTTCTCGCCCCGACGCCCGAGCAGCCCGTCGGGATGCTCGGGATCCGATTCGCCCAGCAACGCCATCTCACCTACCGAGAACCCGCGGCCCTGCTGCACCTGCCGGATGGCCTCACCGAGCGCCGCGGCCGTGGGCCGCTCGTGGCGGTCTCGGCTCATCGCGGCTTCCACGAGCGCCGACACGTCCTCGGGGATACCTTTCTCCCGGAGGTCCGGCACCGGCTGGGTGGACATCCGGACGAACTGTGCCACCACGTTCTCGCCGCTGTGCCGCTCGAACGCGGCATGGCCGGTCAGCGCGCAGAACAGCGTGGCGCCGAGCCCGTAGACGTCCGCGGCCGGGGTCGGATCGACGCCTTCCAGCACTTCCGGTGCGGTGAACGCGGGCGACCCGGTCACAATGCCCGCAGCGGTCTGGAATCCGCCGTCGATATGCGCGATACCGAAATCGGTCAACGCGGGCTCCCCGTACTCGGTGAGCAGGATGTTTCCCGGCTTCACGTCCCGATGCACGATACCGAGGCGGTGCGCGCTGGCCAGTGCACCGGCGATCTTCACCCCGATCGACAACACCCTTTCCAGAGGAAGCGGACCATGCTGTCGTATCCACGCGTCCAGCGAATTCAGCGGGTGATACGGCATCACCAGAAAGGGTTGCCCGCTACCGATCGCACCGGTCTCCAGCACGGTGACGATGTTCGGATGCGCCGTCAACCTGCCCATCGCGCGCTGTTCCCGCGCGAACCGGGCCTGGTTGTCGGCGTCCAGTTCCGCGGACAGCACCTTCACCGCCACCGTCCGGTCCAGCGCGACCTGCCGGCAGCGATACACCACACCGAAACCCCCGCGACCGATCTCCACCGCATTCTCGAAACCAGCCGCGGCCAGCTCCGCCGTGAGAGGCGTTGTCACCTCACGGCGTGTCCGCAGCGGATCGTCATCGGTCATCGCTCGGGCGTGACCCCACCAGCATGTCTCCGACAGCAGGCAACATGCGCGCACCTTTCACCCTGCTCAGCGTATCGCCGAAACATCGACGACGGCCCACACCGTCCGAACGGTTACCTACCGTCCATCGCCGACACATCCCGCACGCCGCGCTCGAGGGCACGATCTCCTGCGCGCCGTCCCGCAACCGCCCGGAAATGGGGTCCGGTGCGCGAAGTGGTCAGGGTGACCACCATGGCGGTAGCGATGGCCGCGGCGGCGAATGTGGCGGTGGCGGGCCAGCCGAACCAGCCGACGGCGGCGACGCCGAACGCGGCGCCGCAGCTGCCGCCGATGAAGTAGACGATCATGTAGGCGCTGTTGAAGCGAGCCGGGGCGGCCGGGTCGATGGCGAGGACCGTGCTCTGGTTCGCTACCTGGGCCGCGAACAGTCCGGCGTCGAAGAGGCCGAGGCAGACGAGGGTTACGACCGTATTCGACAGGAAGGCGCCCAGGGCCGCCGAGGCGGCGATGGCGAGCGCGAGCCCGATCGCGATCACTCGCCGCGCGCCGATGCGGTCGGTCCACGCCCCGGAGATGCGAGTGGCGGCGACACCGAGGAGTCCGGCGAACGCGTACATGCCGATCCGTTCGGGCGAGTACGAGAACGGCGGCTGGGACAGCGCGACCGGGAGTCCGGCCCAGATCGTGCAGAAGGCGAAGAACCAAAGGGCGCCGCGACCGGCCGCCAGGCGCAGAGCCGGATATCGGCCGTGTAGTCCGGGAAGTCCGCGCACCGTTGCCAGATAACCGACCGTGGCGTTCCCCGCTACGGCGGGAAGCGCGATCCGGGCCGTGACGGCGATAGCCGCGCACGCCACCGCGAACGCGAGAAGCGTTCCGCGCCAACCGATCGCATCCGTCAGCCAACCTCCGACGATCCGCCCCGCGAGGATCCCCGCCGAAATGCCCGCCGTGACGACGCCCAGGACAGTGGCCCGCCGTCGCGGTTGCGCGAGACGTCCGGCCACCGAACTCAATTGCGCACCGACCGATGATCCCGCCCCGATCAGGCCGACAACCGAGCCGAGCAGCCAGGCCGAGCCGACCACCGCGCTCGCCGCCAGAGCGAGGGCCAGGGTAGCGAACTGGGCCGACAGCACCAACCGCGGCGAGAACCGGTCGACCAGCGGTACCAGGAGCGCCAGCCCCACTAGATAGCCGAGCGACCCGCACGCCAGAGCGGTGCCGACCGCCGCGAGCGAGGCGTGTAGTGAACCGGCGACTTCCGCGATGGCCGGTTGCAGCGGATAGATGGTCGCGGTGCCGAGCGCAGCCGCCAGCGACATGAACCAAACGACGGGTGTCCGCAGCGCGGTGCCCCGCGTGTCTGGAGTCGAATCCGTTTTCATCGCACCGACGCTAGGAGCGCCGAGACCAGGAATCCGGCGGGAAAAGGACGCGATAGTTGCGCTGCGCGGCCGCTTCGAACACAGGTCAGGCGAGTTCGGGGACTACCTGAGCGGGTGCGCCCGAGCAGGGCGGAGCGGCGCTCATCGGTTCGCCGCTGATTCCTACGCCGGGTGGCGCTGGTCGCGGCGGCGCACCGTGCGCAACCCGCAGGCTTGGCCTACGCTCGCGCCCTCGAGCAGGTATTGCAGCCCGATCACCACGAATCCGAACAACCATCGTGCGACCGTCTGCCATATACGCGGACGTCGGCCGTCCTTCCATCGCACTACCCGCATTCCGAACACCAGTTTCCCCAGACTGCCGCGCAACAGGAGTGTGCCGAGTACGTGATTGGCGAATGACACCGCGAGCACGCACGGAACGAACGCGCCGAGGAATTCCGCGACACCGTCGGAGGCGGGAAAGACACGTTGCGACAATGCCAACCCGACGATCAGCGCTATCAGGGCGTCGGTCATCGCGGCCAGGGCGAGGCGGTTCTCCCCCGCCTCGTCCGGAACAGCCGCCTGCGGCGCGGGCGCCTGGCCGCGTGGTCGGCTTCGGTTGGGACCGGGGCGTGTTGCGTTCACGCGACGTATTGTGGCCCAGCTCGACGACTGTCCCCAGCGGTGCGGTGCCCGCCTCCCGCGAGAGGGCGGAGCCGCGGGCTCCTGACCGAACGGCTCGCCGAAGTCGACATTCCCGTCTACCTCGGCGGCGAATGGTTCAATGTCCCGCTGCATCTGCCCGGCCTCTTCAACGCCTGGGAAGCACTCGCGCGCAACCCGAACGTGCGCATGGCCGTGCTCGGGGAACACAGCCTGCCCTGGCCGTGGGAGAGCATGCACATCGAAGCCCTCGCCTGGTTCGACCACTGGCTCAAAGGACGAGACACCGGCATCCTCGAAGGCCCCGCCATCCGCTACTGGCTACCCGGAGCCGAACAATGGCGCACCGCCGACTCCTGGCCCCCGCCCGCCACCCATACCGCCCTGGCCCTCAACGCCGACGGCTCCCTCACCGCCGACGAGCGATCGGGCGAGCGCAATTACGCCACCGACGGCGCCAACACCATGCCCGCACAGCTGAGTTGGACCAGCGACCCGCTTCCCGAAGACCTCGACATGGTCGGCCACCCCGAACTACGACTCACCGCCACCAGCACCACGACCGACACGGCATGGATCCTGCTCCTGCAAGACGTCGGACCGGACGGCACGTCCATCGACGTGACCCAGGGCTGGTTGCGCGCCGCCATGCGCCAAATCGACGAGGACGCGAGTGAGACGGGCCGGCCCGTCCTCCCGATGCGTGAGCGGGTTCCCGTCCCTCCGGGCGAACCGGTCGAGTACCGAATCCCGCTGGTGGCCAACGCCCGCCGATTCCGCCACGGGCACCGCATCCGGCTGATCCTGACCAGCGACGACACCCGTAAAGACTTCCGCCCCATGCTGCTGTTCAGTCACGCCCCGGTCGGCATGGCGGGCGTCAACACTGTGCACTCCGGCTCACGCCTGCTCCTTCCGATCCTGGACTGCGAATGAACGCCGGACGCCGATCCATCGAAAGCACGGAGCGGGATCCTTACGCCGCCTCGGAAGGCCCAGGGTGACATGCACATTTCGCAATGCCATATGACAGTCCAATTCCCGGGTTGGCCGCCGATGCACTACCGAGCCGACGCCGAAGCGGCACACACGTTCGCGAAAGCAGCATGCGAAAGGGGACTGGCAACAATTCGAATAGACCAGGATATGCGGGAAGCATTGCAGCCCATGCCTTGTCAGCGACTCTGGCGATGACCGTCCGTCTCCGAGATCCACACCACCCGCCGCACGGCAGGGCACACCACTGCTGACAACGGCCGATGTCCGCGAGCACGTTCGCGCCTGTCGCGGCGGACGGCGCCTGCCGGTGGTCTATCCCGGGATGACGTACTGCACCTGGACCGAATCGGGAGAGTGGAAGAATTCCTTGGTGGTGACGGACAATTCGATGTGTCCCGGACCTGACGGGATGGTGGCCGAGTTGTACCACGAGCCGACCAATTCGATGGTGGTGTTGCCTCGGGCGCCGGTATCGATGTTGTGCCAGGAGACGTAGGCGGTGGTCGCGCAAGTACCGATGCCTTCGAAGGCGCTGGTGAGATGGAGTCCCGAGGAGGAGTCCTGATCCACGTTCCCGCGGATCGTCCCGTAGCACAGGCCCGCTTCGGTCGCCGTGGTGTAGAGGACCGGGAGATCGACGGCCGCCGCCGAGGCGGTGCCCGCGAAGACGAATGCTGGGGCGCAGGCCACTACGGCGGCTGCGGCGGTTGTGACGAACCTGGTGACCGAGCGCATGAGTTCCCCTCTGCTGTTCAATGATCGGCATGCCCAGTGGTACTGCGGCTCACCCCTGCACCGGAACCTCCAGAACGCCAGCCCGGCTGCACGTCTTATCCGTCGCCGCACCGGAGCCGTTACGTCGCACAGCGATGTTCAGGACAAGCCCAGGTCCCGGGCCACGATCATCTTCATGACCTCGCTGGTGCCCGCGTAGATTCGCGCCACCCTCGCGTCGGTGTACAACCGGGCGATCGGATATTCCATCATGTACCCGTACCCGCCGAACAATTGTAGGCAGCGGTCCACGACGCGGGCCTGTACCTCCGTGCAGAAGAGCTTGACGCGGGCGGCGTCCGCTCCGGACAAGGCGCCCTCGACCAGGTCGAGCACCGCACGGTCGATCATCGTCTGCGCCGCTTCCACTTCCGCGGACATCGCGGCGAGTTCGAACTTCGTGTTCTGGAACGAGGCGACCGGGGTGCCGAAGGCCTTGCGCTGCTTGGTGTAGTCGACGGTCGCGGTGATCGCGGCACGCGCCTGCGCGACCGAGCCGACCGCGACGGTCAGCCGTTCCTGTGGCAGATTGTGCCCGAGATAGCCGAATGCCGCGCCCTCGGCGCCGAGCCGGTTGGCGACCGGTATCCGGACGTCGTGGAACGACAGCTCCATGGTGTCCTGCACCTTGCAGCCCATCTTCTCCAGCATGCGGCCGCGGGTGAACCCGGGCATTCCGTCCTCCACCACCAGCAGGGTGAGCCCGGCGCGGCGGTTGTCCGGGTCGGTGGACGTGCGGGCCACCACGATCACCAGGTCCGCGAGCAGACCGCCGGTGATGAAGGTCTTGGCGCCGTTGAGCACATAGTCGTCGCCGTCGCGCACCGCGCTGGTTCGCATCCCCGCCAGATCCGAGCCCGTGCCCGGCTCGGTCATGGCGATCGCGGTGAGCAGCCGCCCCGACGCCAACCCGGGAAACCATCGCCGCTGTTGCGCGGCGTCGGCGTACTCCAGGAAGTACGGCAGGATGACGTCGAGCTGGGTGCGCACGGTGCCGAGGGTGACCAGGCCCCGGGCCGCCTCTTCTTGCAGGATCACGTTGTAGCGGTAGTCGCGGATGCCCGCTCCCCCGTGTTCCTCGGGTACCGCGAAGCCGAGCAGCCCGAGTTCGCCCATCTCGGTGAAGATCTCGCGCGGCATCCTGCCGTCCTTCTCCCACGCGGAGTAGTCCGGCACGATCCGCTTCTCCACGAAATCCCGGACCAGCTGCCGGAACGCCTCGTGGTCGGCGGTGAACAGCTCTCGTCGCACGGCGGGCCTCCCGTTCAGGACATCAGTTCGACGACGGTGGCGTTGGCGGTGCCGCCGCCCTCGCACATGGTCTGCAACCCGTAGCGAATGCCGTTGTCGCGCATGTGGTGCAGCATCCGGGTCAGCAGGACGGCGCCGGATCCGCCGAGCGGGTGCCCGAGCGCGATCGCTCCGCCCAGTGGATTCACCAGCGATTCGTCGGCTCCGGTCTCGGTGAGCCAAGCGAGCGGGACGGGCGCGAACGCCTCGTTCACCTCGAAGACGCCGATATCGGCCAGCGCGAGACCCGCTTTGCGCAACACCTTCTCCGTGGCGGGGATCGGGCCGGTGAGCATCAGCACCGGATCGGAACCGGCCACGGCGCCCGCGCGGTAGCGGGCCAGTGGCGTCAGGCCCAGCTCGCGCGCCTTGCGCGGGGTGGTCACCAGCAGGGCGGCCGCACCATCGGAGATCTGCGAGGCGTTGCCCGCGTGGATCACGCCGTCGTCCTGGAACGCGGGTTTCAGCCCGGCGAGCTTCGCCGCGGTGGTGCCGCGCCGGATCCCCTCGTCGGCGTCCACCACGCCCGCTTCGGTGCTCACGGGCACGATCTGGTCGGTGAAGGCGCCCGCGTCCTGGGCAGCGGCGGCACGCTCGTGCGAACGCGCGGAGTACTCGTCGAGCCGGGTGCGGCCGAATCCCCACTTCTTCGCGATCAATTCGGCCGAGATGCCTTGATTGAACGCGAAGCCGTCGTAGCGCGCCAACGCTTTCGGCCCATAGGGAGCACCGGAAGCCTTCGCCGCGTTCAGCGGCACCCGGCTCATCACTTCGACTCCTCCGGCGACGACGATGTCCTGCTGTCCGGAGAGCACGGCTTGCGCCGCGAAATCGAGCGCTTGCTGGCTGGAACCGCAGGCCCGGCTCACCGTGGTGCCCGGAACGCTGTCCGGCCAGCCCGCCGCCAGCACGGCGTAGCGGCCGATGTTGCTGGACTGGTCGCCGACCTGGGAGACGCAGCCCCAGATGACGTCGTCGATCAGCGCCGGATCGAGGGCGCAGCGCTCGGCCAGCGCGGTGAGCACCAGCGCCGACAGGTCGGCCGGGTGCACCCCGGACAGTCCTCCGTTGCGTTTGCCGACGGCGGTGCGGACCGCCCCGGCGATGACTACCTCACGCATCTCATCTCCCGTTCTCGGAATTCCCGGCGGCGCTGATCGGCGGCCGCCGGACGGTCCAGTGGCCGGTGAACCGTGGTTCGCGCCGTTCGGCGAAGGCCGCGAACGCCTCAGGGGCGTCGGCGGTGGCGAAGTTCAGTCCCTGCGCCCTGGCCTCGGCCGCGAGCGCTTCCCGCAGTGTCGAGCCCGCGCCTTCGTGCAGCAGCGCCTTGGTCTGGGCCAGCGCCACCGGCGGTCCGGCCGCCAGGCGCGCGGCGAGCTCGGTGACGAACCCGTCGATCTCCTCCTGTGCCACCACCCAGGTGACCAGGCCCAGATCGCGAGCCTGTTCGGCGTCGATCGTCTCGGCCAGCAGCGCCAGCCGCTTGGCCTGTTGCAGGCCGATCAGCCGGGGCAGCAGCCAGGAGCCACCCAGATCCAGCGACAGTCCGCGGCGGGTGAAGATCTGCGCGAACGTCGATTGCGGGGTTGCCACCACGAGATCGCAGCCGAGGGCCAGATTCCAGCCCGCGCCGACCGCGACGCCGGTGACTTTCGCGACGGTGGGCAGGGGCAGTTCGTGCAGCAGGACCGCGACGTCGGTGAGGGCGCGCATCCGGTAGACCGGGTGCGCGTTGTCGGGCGTCGAGATGTCCGCGCCGGAGCAGAACGCGCCGCCCGCGCCGGTGAGCACCAGGGCCCGCACAGCACGGTCGGCCGCGGCGGCGCGCAGCGCCTCGGCCAGCGCCGCCCAGAGTTCGGCGTCGATCGCGTTCTTTCGGTGCGGCCGGTTCAGCGTCAGTGTGCGCACGCCGTCGCGATCCTCCGAGAGCAGCACGGACTCGCCGGTCATCGGCGTGATCCGATCACTCCGGCGTCCCGCAGCGCTTCGATATCCTTTGCGGTGCAACCCAGTTCGGTGAGCACGGTGTCGGTGTGCGCGCCGAGTCCGGGGACCGGGCCCATCGGCGGCTCGAACCCGGCGAGGATCGCGGGCGGCAGCAGCGACGGGATCGGACCCGCGGGGGTCTCGATGCTGCGCCAGCGGTCGCGCTCGGTGAGCTGCGGGTGGTCGAGCACTTCGGTGGGGCGTTGATAGCAGGAGTTGCCGATCCCGGCGTCGTCGGCGATCTTCTGGATCCGGGCCAGGTCGTGGCGCAGGCACCACGCGGCGATCGCGTCGTCGATCTCGCCGCGGTGGCGCACCCGCCCGGGGTTGGTGCGGAATCGTTCGTCCGCGGCGAGATCCGGCCGCTCCAGGATCTCGGTCGCCAGCCGCCGCCACTCCCGGTCGTTGGTGGTGCCCAGCACCACGGTTCGCCCGTCGGCGGTGGGATACGCGCCGTAGGGCGCCACGGCGGGCGAACTCATCCCGAGCGGCTGCTGATCGACACCGGTGTGCCGCGCGTAAGTCAGGTGATAGCCCATCATCTCGGCCATGGTGTCGAAGAGGCTCACCGAGATGGTGTTGCCGTGAGCCGCGCCCCGGCCCCGCCCGCACAAAGCGGCGAGGATCGACAGCGCCGCGTACAGGCCCGTGGTGACGTCGGCGACCGGCGGGCCGGGTTTGGCCGGGGCGTCCGCGGTGCCCGTTACCGCGCAGACGCCGGATTCGGCTTGGACGAGCAGGTCGTAGGCGCGTTTGTGGGACAGCGGCCCGCCCGCGCCGAACCCGTCGATCTCCACCGCGATCAGGTCCGGATGCCGCGCGGCCAGGTCGGCGGGCGCGAGGCCGAGGCGGGCGGCGGCGCCTGGCGCGAGGTTGGACACCAGCACGTCGGCGCGGCTCAGCAAGCGGTGCAGCAGGTCCACCCCTGCGGGCGATTTCAGGTCGAGGGTGACCGACTCCTTGCCGCGGTTGACCCAGACGAAGTGGGCGGCCTGCCCGAGCACCACGTCGTCGTAGTACCGGGCGAAGTCACCGCCGTCCGGGTGCTCCACCTTGATCACCCGGGCGCCGAAATCGGCCAGACTGCGGGTGCACATCGGCGCGGATACCGCCTGTTCCAAGGCGACCACCGTGACACCGGCGAGTGGTCCGCGCCCGGACCGCTCGTCGTCCGGCGCGAGACGCTGCGCGGGCTCGGTCATCAGATCACCGTGCCGCCGTCCACCGGCAGCACCTGACCGGTGATGAAGGAGGCGGCGTCGGAGGCGAGGAAGACGAACGCGCCCGCGACTTCCTCCGGTTCGGCCCAGCGGCGCAGCAGGATCCGGTTGAGCATCTGCTCGGAGAACCGATCGTCGGTACGGATGGTGTGCGTCATCGGCGTCGCCGCCAGCGGGGCGAGCGCGTTGACCAGGATGTTCTTGCGGGCCAGTTCCTTCGCCAGCGATTTGGTGACGCCGATGATCGCGGCCTTGGCGGCGGAGTAGTTCACCTGGCCGAGCGTGCCGACGATGCCCGCGGCGGAGGTGACGTTGATGATCCGCCCGGTGCCGTCGGTGGGCAGGAACGGCAACGCCGCCTGCGCGCAGTTGATCGTGCCCAGCGCGTGGATGTCGAACAGCCGCCGCACCGATTCCGCGGTGGTGTCGGCGAACATCGCCGGTGCGGTGACCCCGGCGTTGTTCACGACGATGTGCAGCACGCCGTCGGCGAGTCCGGCGGCCTGCTCGGCGGCCGCCGCGGCGGAGTTCCGGTCGGAGACGTCCAGCGCCCGCCCTGCCGCGGTGCCACCGTTCGCGACGATCTTCTCCGCGACGGCGCCGGCCGCCGCGCCGTCGACGTCGGTGACCAGCACGGCCGCGCCCGCGGTGGCCAGGGCCTGCGCCACCGCGGAGCCGATCCCGCCCGCGGCGCCCGTGACCAGCGCCGAACGCCCGGTGAGATCGAACAATGTCTGCTGCGCCATCAGTAGCTCCTCGGCAATCCCAGGGCGTGCGAACCCAGGTAGTTCAAGATCATTTCTTGGCTGACGGGGGCGATGCGCATCACGCGCGCCTCCCGGAAGTAGCGGGAAACGTGGTATTCCTCGGCGTATCCCATGCCGCCGTGTGTCTGCAGCGCTCGGTCGGCGGCGGTGAATCCGGCGTCGGCGCACAGGTACTTGGCCGTGTTCGCCTCGCGCCCACAAGATTTCCCGTTGTCGTAGCGCCAGGTGGCCTTCCGCAGCATCAGCTCGGCCGCGTCCAGCCGGGCCAGCGAATCGGCCAGGGGGAACTGGATGCCCTGGTTCATGCCGATCGGCCGGTCGAAGACCACGCGTTCCTTCGCGTACCGCACCGCCCGGTCCAACGCGACCCGGCCGAGGCCGAGCGCCTCGGCGGCGATCAGCATGCGTTCGGGATTCAATCCGTCGAGCAGATAGCGGAACCCGGCGCCCTCCTCGCCGACCCGATCCTGCACCGGCACGCGCAGGTCGTCGATGAACAGCTCATTGGAGGTGACGGCGTTGCGGCCCATCTTGGCGATCGGCCGGATGTCGACGTGCGCGCGGTCGAGGTCGGTGAGGAACAGCGTCATGCCGTCGGTCTTCTTGGCGACCTCGTCATAGGGGGTGGTGCGGGTCAGCAACAGGATCTTCTCCGATTCCTGCGCTTTCGAGATCCACACCTTGCGCCCGTTCACCACGTAGTGGTCGCCGTCGCGGCGGGCGAACGTCGTGATGCGCGGGGTGTCCAGGCCCGCACCGGGTTCGGTCACGCCGAAGCACACGTGCAGCTCGCCGGTCGCGATCCGCGGCAGGGTCCGTCGCTTCAACTCCTCGGAACCGTGCACTACTACGGGATGCATGCCGAAGATCGACATGTGGATCGAGCTGGCGGCGTTCATCCCGCCGCCGGAGCGCGACACCTCTTCGGCGAGCAGGGTGGCCTCGGTAATGCCGAGGCCGTGGCCGCCGTACTGCTCGGGGATGGTGATGCCCAGCCAGCCGCCGCCCGCGACGGCGTCATAGAACTCGGTGGGGAACTCGTGCGCTTGGTCCTTCGCCATCCAGTACTGGTCGTCGAACTTGCGGCACAACTCGGCCACCGATCTCCGGATCAGCTCCTGGTCCTCGGAGAGCTCGAAATTCATGCCCTCGGCGTTCGTGTCACCGGACACTTCCGCACCTCCACTTCCTCGTATCGCGTTCGCTCGCGGCACACGCCGGTGCGGAAGGTCGATCCAGCCCTCCCGCACCGGCGGCACCCGACGGCGACCGCTCGGTACCGCGCGTTCGGCCCTCCGTCTCCCCAGTCGAGGCGGACGACGCGCGAGCCGATCCCCGTCCCCCGGCGCGGCAGTGCACCGAGGCGATTCCCGTGCCCGGCGAGGTTTCGCCGGGCACGGCGTGCACCGCCTGTCCTCGGCCCCGGTTGGAGCAGGCGTGTCCGTGATGGCCTGCGGGAGTTCGTTCGATCCCGCGGCCGGTGGCTCAGCGCGGCGCCGAGGCCACCCCGTCGTAGCGGATCTCCGCGCCCAGCACCCGATTACCGAGTTCGTCGAGGTCGTAGGACTGGCGCGCCAGCCAGAAGCGCAGGAAATTGGTCAGCGAATAGCGCAGGAACAGCGCCGAACCCACCACGCTCGCCGCCACCCCGCCCAGGGCGAGGGTGATGGCGTCGCGCTGTGCCCGTGCGTCGGTCGTGCCGTGCGACATGAAGTACGCCAGCACCGCCACCGCCACACCGGCCACCATGAGCGTGACGCCGGTGCGCAGCCACAGCCCGGAGCGGCCTGCCGCCGGATCGGGGATCTTCAAGTCCTGCAGTTCGCGGACGAAACGCTCCGCGCGAGATTCGGTCATGTGGAACTTCCTAGGTAGAGGGCTGCCAATTCGTCGCGGATTCCGCTGTCGGGGTGTCCCTGCCGCACCACCCGGCCGCGCACCAGGACGGCCGCGTGATCGGCGATGTCCAGCACGGCGGCGGCGAACTGCTCGACCACCAGCACGGCGACACCTTGGCGGGCGATCTCGGCGACCTCGTCGTAGAGCCTGCCGACCACCAAAGGGGCCAGCCCCATGGACAACTCGTCGAGCAGCAGCACGGCGGGATCGGTCGCCAGCCCACGCGCCAGCGCCAGCATCTGCTGTTCGCCGCCGGACATGGTTCCCGCGATCTGGCCCGCGCGTTTGCCGAGGATCGGGAACCGGCTGAAGGCGATCTCCTCGATCTCCTCCCTCGACCGTCCGGTGAAGGTCATCATCAGCAGGTTGTCGCGCACAGTGAGATTCGGGAACACCCCGCGACCCTCGGGGATCAGGCAGACGCCCGCGCGGGCCAGGTCGCGCGGGTCCGCTCCGGTGACGTCGCGCCCGCCGAGCGTCAGCCGTCCGGAGGCGACCGGGTGGATGCCCGCGATCACCTTCAGCGCGGTGGTCTTGCCCGCGCCGTTGGGCCCGAGCAGTGCCACCACCTGCCCGGCCGCGACGTCCAGGTCCACGCCGTGCAGCACGGTGATGGCGTCGTAGGCGGCGCGCACCTCGCGCAGGCCGAGGAGTTCGGCGGGACCGGAAGACATGGTGGCCGTTGCTGGTTCGGTTGCACTCTGCACGCTCATACGTCTCCCAGATAAGCCGCGAGCACGGTTTGGTCGGCGCGGATCACCGCCGGTGGCCCGGAGGCGATCACCTTGCCGAGATCGAGCACGAACACCTCGTCGCAGACGTTCATCACCAGGCCCATGTCGTGTTCGACGAGCAGTACCGCGGTGCCGTCGTCGGCCAGCGACCGCAGCAGTTCGCCGAATCGCTCGGTCTCGGTGTGGTCCTGGCCCGCGGCAGGCTCGTCGAGCAGGATCAGGCTGGGCCGCGCCGCGATGGCCCGGCCCACTTCCACAAGGCGGCCGGTGCCGGTCGGCAGCTCGTCGGCGCAGGCGCCGGCGAGTTCGTGCAGGCCGAGCCGGTCGATGATCTCGGTGACGATCCGGGCGGCGTGCCTGCGCTGCGGGCCGAGTTCGGCCGCGACCAGCAGGTTGTCGCGCACGCTCAGCCTGCCGAACAACTCGAGCCGCTGGAAGGTGCGAGCCAGCCCGTGCCGGGCGCGGCGGGATGGGCCGAGCCGGGTGACGTCGGCGCCGTCGATCGCCACCCGTCCCCTGGTCGGTTTGCGCAGTCCGCAGATCACGTCGAACAACGTGCTCTTGCCCGCGCCGTTGGGGCCGATCAGTCCGGTCACCGCGCCGCGTTCGGCGCGCAATCCGGCGCCGTCGAGCGCGCGGTTGCCGCCGAAGACGACGGTGACATCGTCAACTTCCAGTAGCGACGGCACGATCGAGCACCTCCTCGTCGTCGGATGTCCACGGGCGCCGCACGCCCCACCACTCCACCGGGACCCGCGCCGGGTCCGGCGCGGGCCGCGCCCGCACTCCGTGCAAGACGCGCGCCGCCACGACAGCGGCCACCACACCGAAGGTGAATCCCCACCCGTCGACGACGTCGATCAGACGCAGCCCCCACAGTCCCAGGACCAGCAGCGCGAGCAGTGGGGCGAGGATCCGGTCGCGCAGCATCGGCAACCATTCGTCGCGCATCGAGGCGATCGCCCCGTCCTTCAGCACGCCGCCACCGAAGGCGATGCCGCCGAGCGCGGGCAGCACCTGCGCCAGATTCTGCAGCCCCGGCCACAGCACCGGGATCACGTTCAGCGGGCCGGCGAAGACCGCGCCGGTGAACAGGCCCGCACCGACCGCACCGAGACCGGCGATGGTGACGATGAGGAAGATCGGCAGTCCGGCCACCAGATTGAACTGTTCGGGCGCGACGGCCCGCACCTGCATGCCGTACAGCGCGCCGCCCAGTCCGGCGATGGCCGCCGCCAGCGCGAAGACCAGAACGCGCGCCGCCAGCAGGCTGCCACCGAGGGTCGCGTAGGCGGCCTCGCTGTCGCGCAAAGCGATCAGGCGACGCCCGAATCGGCTGCGCCGCAACAGTGCCACCGCCAGGCCGGCCACCGCCAGGCACACCGCGGCGAAGACGGTCACCTCGGCGGTGGTGTCCAGTTCCAGGCCGAACAGATCCGGCCCGACCAGCGACACCGAGCCCTGGTCGAACAGCGAGATCCGCACGCCGAGGATCTCGAAGGAGGGCAGCGTGAAGATCCAGCGATCCAGGATGACGGCGAATGCCGCCGTCGCCAGGGCCAGGTACACCCCGGACAGGCGCAGCGCGGGCACCGCGACCACGGCCCCTACCACGCCGGCGATACCCATCGCGGCGGGCAGCGCCCACCACTGGCCTTCCGGTCCCAGATGCGCGTAGGCCACCGCGCCCACACCGGCCAGGCTGAGCTGGCACAGCGAGATCTGGCCCGCGAAACCGAGCAGCGGCACGTACGACAACGCGATCACGCCCCAGGCGAACATCGCGCCGTAGGTGATCAGGTCGGATTCGGTGAGCATGGTCGCCAGCATCAATCCGGCCACGACCACCACCGCGGCGAACGCCAGCGAACCGTTGATCGATGGCGATGGCACCGGGCTGAGCTTGCGGTCGCGACCGCGCAACCTGCCGTGCGGGAACATCAGCAGCGCCACGAACAACAGCAGCGCGGGGGCCGCCAGCCGCAGGCCGGGCAGGTACTCGTTCTGCGGCAGGTACCCGGTGAGGTAGCTCTCCAGCAAGCCGACCACCACCGCGCCCGCGAACGTCATCGGCAGATTGCGCAGCCGCCCGAAGATGGCCGCGGTGTAGGCGCTGACGATCAGCAGCGACAGCTGCGCGGCATCCAGCGCCACGGTCGGCGCGATGAGGATGCCGCCGATCGCGGCCAGCTCGATGCCCAGCATCCAGGCGATCCGGTTGGCCCGCCGGGGATCGGCGCCGGTCAGGCCCACCAGCGCGCGATCGTCCACGGTGGCCCGCATCTCCGCGCCGATCCTGGTGCGGTACAGCAGGATGCGCAGCGCGGCGGCGACCGCGACGGCGACGGCCATGGTGAGCGCCTGATGCCAGGTGATGATGACCGGACCGAGGTCGATCGACGGCTTGTCGGCGAAGAACCTCGTCAGCGACCGCGACTCGTTGGGGTTCCAGATCCAGCGCGCCAGCACGATGAGCCCGCTGAGCAAGGCGATCGTCATCACGAGTTTCTCGGCGTCACCGAGCCCCTGCGTCGGCGCCAGCGCCTTGCCGAACAGCAAGCCGAACAGCGGAGCGAAGACCAGCAGCACCGCGACGATCGCTATCGGCGCGGGCCGGCCCCAGCCGACGGTGAGCTGCCAGTAGACGAACGCCGAGATCATCCCCGCGGCGCCGTGCGCGAAGTTGAACACGCCGGTCGTGGTGTAGGTGAGCACCAGACCGCTGCCGATCACGGCGTAGATCGCCGCGGTGCTGAGGCCGACGATCCCGAAGGCGATGAACTGCTCCATCAGCGCGAACGCTCCGTCACTTCAGGTCGCTTCGGCTCTTGCCGACATCGGCGAGGGTCAGCGGCTTGCCGAAATCCCGGGTGTACTTGTACGGGGTGAAGCCGCAGCGGAATACGCCGGTGTTCGGCTTGAAATCCGCGGTCTTCCAGCCGTCGGGCGTGGCCTGCTGGACGTTGAAGCACCGGGTCTGCTCGGCCAGCGGCCGGGACAGATCGACCGGCGCCTGCAAGCCGCCGCCGGTCCAGGCCGTCTCCTTGCTCGCGGTGTCGTACACGCACGCGCGGGTGAGGTTGTCGCCGCAGCTGGTCGCCGCTTTGGCGAACAGCAACCACGACTGGAAGGCCCGCAGCACCTGGAAGGTGATCGCGCTGCTCGGCGCGTACTGCTCGAACAGGTCTTTCAGCTGCTGCACCGCGGGCACCTGCGCGGCCGCGTCCAGCGGTGCGGTCCCGCTCAGATCGGCGTAGTTGTTCTGGGTGGCCAGGGAACTCTTGGTGACGTCGAGGAACGACTGGTTGTAGGAGTTGGCGTTGGCGTCGATCCAGTCCAGTTTGTAGTTCATGCTGGTGAGCACGTCCTGCAATTTGGCGAGGTAGCGGAACTCCCCGAAGAAGATCAGGCCCTTGACGTTGTCGGCCTTGATCGCCTGCGCGTACGGCGTCCAGTCCGACACGCCCGCGAGCGGGTAGAGGTCGTTGTAGACGATCTTCGCGCCGTTCGCGGTCAGTGATTCGGTGAGCTTCTCGCCCATGACCTTGGTGATCGGCGAGTCGCCGTTGATCATCCCGACCGCACCGGCCGAATTCGGGTAGGCCTCTTTGATCAGCCAGTCCTGGAAACCGGTGTACGGGTTGACCGCTTCGGAGGCCGAGGAGCCGCCGCCCAGTTGCAAGTCGGACCCGGTGTTCGCGGTCTGGGTCACCTGGGCGGGGAACTCCGGCAGCAGGCACGACAGCC
The DNA here is from genome assembly GCF_040630775.1 of Nocardia sp. NPDC005745. NCBI lineage: Bacteria > Bacillati > Actinomycetota > Actinomycetes > Mycobacteriales > Nocardiaceae > Nocardia > Nocardia sp. NPDC005745. The sequence goes on along the minus strand of NZ_JBEXYF010000005.1, from coordinate 44,409 downwards.
GGTCCTTCACGCCCAGCCCGTCCAGCGCGGCGCTTCCGCCGACGAGGACGAAGTCCTCCCGGCAGGCCTCCAGCATGCGCTGGCGCACCTCCATGAGCTTGGTGTCGCGCAGGTTGGTCACCAGCTTGCGCCCGTTGATGCCACCGGCGGCGTTGCACCAGGAGGTGAACACCTTCGCCGCGTCGACCAGGTCGGGATTCTTCGTGAAACCTATGTCGGAGAAGACTCCGACCTCGATCTCGCCGGCCGTTACGCCCTGCGCCGACGCGCTTTTCGCGTTTCCCGGCCGACAGATGCTGGTCAGGTCGCCGAAGTTGCCGGAGGCGGCCTGGCCCGGACCCTCATCGGTTCCGCGTCCACCGCCCTCGCGGCCACAGCCGGCCACCAAGAGCGCGACCGCCATCGCGGCAACGACCATTCGCTGCGGTTTCACCGTAGTTCCTCCTCCGTGGGCTGCTCGGCATCCGATCGGTCCGGGCCGTCGCCGGCATCTCGCCCCTTGCTCGTCGATGAGCAGCACGTGCCCCGGGGGGCACACTCACTGTCAGGGAAACTATCTTCTCAGATTCGGATAATCAATATCTGCTGTTTGGAGAGCGATGTCGTCCACCGTAGCGATCGGGGCCCCAGGCGCTGGCAGCCCCCACCGTGGAAGGGCTGACTCGATCAGCGTTGACAGTGGCGCAGTCGCATGGAAATCTGATAGTTGATTTTGAGAATGCTATTCTCATTTCGGAGGAACGGAGGCGCATGCCATCCGGAATGGCTGACGAACAGCCGGTGGCGACCCGTCATGCGGGGCGCGCCCGGTGACAGCCGAGGAACCCCGTCGCCGCTCGGCCGGCACGGCCCACCGGACACGGCATTCGACACCTCCGGCGCATCGCCGGACCACGAAAGGTAATCCCTTGGCACACTTCACCAAACCCGCTGCCGGGAGCTGGACGCAGAACTATCCCGAGCTGGGTACCGAGCCGGTGGACTACACCGACTCCATCGACCCCGCCTTCTACGAGGACGAGCGTCAGGCGATCTTCCGCAAGAACTGGCTCAACGTGGGCCGGATCAACCGGCTGCCCCGGATCGGCAGCTACTTCACCAAGGAACTGGCCTGCGTCGGCACCTCACTGATCATCGTCAAGGACAACGACGGCGCGGTGCGGGCGTTCCACAACATCTGCCGGCATCGCGGGAACAAGCTCGTCTGGGACGACTACCCCGGCGAGGAAACCGCGGGCACTTGCCGCCAGTTCACCTGCAAGTACCACGCGTGGCGCTACAGCCTCAAAGGCGAGCTGACCTTCGTCCAGCAGGAGAAGGAGTTCTTCGACCTGGACAAGGACAAGTTCGGTCTGAAGCCGGTGCGCTGCGAGGTGTGGGAGGGCTTCATCTTCGTCAACCTCGACGACAACGCCAAGCCGCTCACCGAATACCTGGGTCCGCTGGCCAAGGGTCTCGAGGGGTACCCGTTCGACCGGATGACCGAGGTCTTCAGCTACCGGGCCGAGATCGGCAGCAACTGGAAGTTGTTCATCGACGCGTTCGCCGAGTTCTATCACGCACCCGTGCTGCACCAGAAGCAAGCGGTCAAGGACGAGGCCGACAAGCTCTACGGCGTCGGTTACGAGGCGCTGCACTACGAGATAGCGGCTCCGCACTCGATGATCTCGTCCTGGGGCGGGATGGCCCCGCCGAAGGACCCGACGATGGTCAAGCCGATCGAACGCGAATTGCGCAGCGGCCTGTTCGGCCCGTGGGACCGCCCCGACATCGAGGGTCTGGAGCCGCTGCCGCAGGGCATCAACCCGGCCAAGCATCGTGCCTGGGGCGTCGACGAATTCGAGTTCTTCCCGAATTTCTCCCTGCTGTTCTGGGCGCCGGGCTGGTACCTGACCTACCACTACTGGCCGACCGCGGTGGACCGGCACATCTTCGAGGCGAGCCTGTATTTCGTGCCCGCCACGAATGCCAGGGAGCGGCTGGCCCAGGAACTGGCCGCGGTGACCTTCAAGGAATACGCGCTGCAGGACGCGAACACCCTGGAGGCGACCCAGACCATGATCGCCACCCGTGAGGTCACCGAGTTCCCGCTCAACGACCAGGAGATCCTGCTCCGCCACCTGCACAAGACCGCTCAGAAGATCGTCGAGGAGTACCGCGATGGCCGTGCCCACTGACCAGCCCACCGACCGGGTGCACACCGCGCCGCTGCCCGCCGAGTTCGCCGACCTGGCACCGTTCTCGGACTGGATCCTGGCCACCGAGCCGGAACGCTACGCCAAACGGCTGGCGTCCTCCATGGACGAGATGCAGCGGTTGTACGACACCGTCTTCCCGCGCCTGCAGCCCGCCATGGATTACATCGATAAGTACGACTGGAACGACCTGCCCGACGAGGTTCGCAACCTGTTCCACCTGTTGCAGTCGCTGGTGATGGTGTCGTTCCCGATCGAAGTGTGGAAGCAGCCGCGAGTGCCGGATTCCGGTGCCGCGTACCTGGATATCGTCCGCGAGCCGGTGGTCTGACCCGTGGCGGCGCTGACCTTGAAGGCCGCCGGTCTGCTCGACCTCGACACCGGTGCGATCGTCCGGCCCGGCATCCTGCGGATCGAGGACGACCGGATCGCCGGTGTCGGCGGCGCCGTCACCGGCGAGGTCGTCGATCTCGGTGACCTCGTCCTGCTGCCGGGTCTGATGGACATGGAGGTCAACCTCCTCATGGGCGGCCGCGGGGAGACCGGTCTGGCCTCCAGTGTCAAGGACGATCCGGCACTGCGCGTGCTGCGCGCGGTGGGCAATGCCCGCCGGACGCTGCGCGCCGGCTTCACGACCGTCCGCAATCTCGGACTGTTCGTGAAGACCGGCGGCTACCTGCTGGACGTGGCGCTGGGCAAGGCGATCGACGCGGGCTGGATCGAAGGCCCGCGCATCGTGCCCGCCGGGCACGCGATCACGCCCACGGGGGGCCATCTCGACCCGACCATGTTCTCCGCCTTCGCGCCCGACGTACTGAAACTCACCCTCGAGGAGGGCATCGCCAATGGCGTGGACGAGGTGCGCAAGGCGGTGCGATACCAGATCAAGCACGGCGCGCAGCTGATCAAGATCTGTGTCTCCGGCGGGGTGATGTCGCTGACCGGAGCGCCGGGGGCGCAACATTATTCGGACGAGGAGCTGCGCGCGATCGTCGACGAGGCGCACCGGCGCGGTCTCAAGGTGGCCGCGCACACGCACGGCGCGGACGCGGTGAAGCACGCGGTGCACGCGGGCATCGACTGCATCGAGCACGGCTTCCTCATCGATGACGAGGCGATCGATCTGATGGTGGAGCACGGCACCTGGCTGGTGCCGACCACCCGGCTGGCCGACGCCATGGACGTCTCGAAAGCCGACCCCGCGCTTCAGGCGAAGGCGGCCGAGATGTTCCCCAAGGCCCGCACCTCCGTGCTGGCCGCTTACAAGGCCGGCGTGAAGATCGCGGTGGGCACCGACGCGCCCGCGATTCCGCACGGCCGCAATGCCGACGAGCTCGTGGCGCTGGTGGAGCGCGGACTGCCGCCGCTGGACGTGCTGCGTGCCGCCACGGTGGCCTCGGCCGAGCTGGTCGGCGTGCAGGACCGCGGCCGGCTGGCGGAGGGGTTGCTGGCCGACGTGATCGGCGTTCCCGGCGACCCGGTGCACGACATCACCGTCACCCGCGACGTGCGCTTCGTGATGAAAGGCGGAAGAATTCATGTCCAGAAGTGACGACCTGCTCGAGATCCAGCAGGTGCTGGCCCGGTACGCGGTGACCATCACCAAGGGGGACATCGAGGGCCTGCTCGCGGTGTTCACGCCGGACGGCAGCTACAGCGCCTTCGGCGACACCTACACCCTGGACCTGTTCCCGGAACTGGTCGCGGCCGCACCGAAAGGCCTGTTCCTCACCGGCATACCGGCTCTCTACATCGACGGCGACACCGCCACCGGCACCCAGCCGCTGTGCTTCGTCGAGCACAGCACGCACGACATGCGCATCGGGTACTACACCGACACCCTCGTGCGCACCACGGGCGGATGGCGGCTGCGGACGCGCGCGATGACGTTCATCCGCCGCAACGGCGAGCACGACTCGGGGATCCCGCACGCCTTCGACCGTTCCAAGGCATGAGCGCGCTGCGGCCCTTCCCCGGCAGCTCCCCCCATCGCACGGGGTCTCCCGCGCGGGCGAGAAAGGACATCGCATGACCGCGGGCGCCGACCCGAACAGGGATGTCGCCACTTTCCGGTCGAACCTGCGCGCTTGGCTGGACCTCGACGACCTCACCCCCGGCCCCGACCACTCGCTGGACGGACAGGTCGAGCAACTGCTGCGGGTCCGACGCGCCTTGTACGACGCGGGTTGGATGCGCTACGGCTGGCCCGCCGCCGTGCAGGGGCTCGGGGGGCCCGCCGCGCTGCGCGCGGTGCTCGGTGAGGAGGTCGCCTCGCGCGACCTGGCCGAGCCCGGCATCTATTCGATGATCGAAGTGCTCGCGCCGACGGTGATCTCCTACGCGCGAGCCGAATTGGCCGCCACGATGGTGCCGCTGCTGCTGTCCGGCCGCGAGCAGTGGTGCCAGGGATTCTCCGAGCCCGGATCGGGCAGCGACCTGGCCTCACTGGCCACCAAGGCGACACCGCGGGGTGCGGACTGGGTGGTCAGCGGCCAGAAGGTGTGGACCAGCCTGGCCCAGTACGCCGCTCGCTGCGTACTGCTCACCCGCACCGGACCCGGCCACGACGGCATCACCGCCTTCTTCGTGGACATGGACTCCCCCGGCATCACCGTCCGCCCGTTGCGCACCATGCACGGCGTGGACGAGTTCGCCGAGGTCTTCTTCGACGACGTGACGGTGCCGGGCGACCGGATGCTGGGCAAGCCCGGCGACGGCTGGCGAGTGGCGATGGATCTGCTGCCCTACGAACGCTCGACCTGTTTCTGGCACCGGATCGCCTATCTGTTCACGCGGCTGGACCGGGTGCTCGAACAGTCCACGATCGCCGACGACGCCGAACTCGGCGCCGCGTACCTGGCGCTGCACACGGTGCGATGCCGCTCGCACGCGACGCAGCGGCGCCTGGCGGGCGGCACCCGGCTGGGTGCGGAGACGTCGGTCGACAAGGTGCTGCTGGCCACCGCCGAGCAGCGGCTGTTCGACACCGCGCGCGATCTGCTGCCCGGTGCGGTGGAACTCACCGACTCGCCGTGGCGCACCGAGTTCCTCTACTCCCGTGCGGCGACGATCTACGGCGGCACCGCCGAGATCCAGCGCAACATCATCGCCCGCCGCCTGCTGGACCTGGGAAAGGAGTGACGGTGGCCGAATCCGGCTTCGACCGGGCCGAACTCGCCCTGCTCACCGAAACGCTGCGCAAGACCATGGCGGCCACCACCGGGCCGGAGCTCGACGCGGCGCTGGTCGCACTGGGCTGGCCCGACCTGCTCGCCGAGTGGCCCGAACTCGCAGTCCCCCTCGTCTTTCGGCTACTCGGCGAGACCGGCGCGCACGCCGCGGTCCTCGACGACGTCGTCCGGCACGCGGCCGGACACGCGGATCCCGGTCCGATTCCCCTGCCGTTCGCGGGCGGGGCCTGGGTGGCGTGGGACCGCGACGGCGAGCCCGGCGCAGCGGTCGACGAGGAGCTGCCACTGCGCACCGTGGCGACCGGAACCGAGCTACCCTCGCGGGCCATCGCGGCCGGGCGGCGCGCACTCGGGTGGTGGCTGCTCGGCACCGGCCGAGCGATGTTGACGCTGGCCCGCGGGCATGCGCTGGACCGCACCCAGTTCGGACGCCCGCTCGCCTCGTTCCAGGCGGTCCGGCATCGGCTCGCGGAAACCCTCGTCGCGCTCGAGGGCGCCGAGGCCGCGCTGGACACCGCCGACGGCGAACTCGGAGCGCTGCTGGGCAAGGCCGCAGCGGGCCAGGCCGCGCTCACCGCCGCCCGGCACTGTCAGCAGGTGCTCGGCGGCATCGGATTCACCGCCGAGCACGACTTGCACCGGCACGTCCGCCGCACCTTGGTCTTGGACGGACTGCTCGGCAGCACACGGGAACTCATCCGCGAGGCGGGCGAGCAGATTCGTACCGCGGGTCGTGCTCCTCGGATGGCGCAGTTGTAGCAGGCACCCCGCGAACGGCCCGGCACCGGAATCCACTCCGGTGCCGGGCCTTCGGTGCGCAGCGACGATCAGCAAGCCGGCGACGTACCGCCCTGGAGGGTCATCAACGCGCAGAACGTGGCGGTGGCGACCTTCCACTGGCCGCCGTCCTTGACCGCCTGCCCGGTCTGGTTCGGCAGCACCGGATTGCCGCCCATCAACAGCGTGTAGGTGACATCGGCGTTGTTCGCGTCCACGAGCTTCACCGCCGATACCGTCACCGACGTGCCCTGGGACTGCGGGTTGGCCGCCTGCGCCTGAAGGATCGGCAGGAAGACATCGCCCTTCTGTACCAGCGCGGCCTTCTGGTCCGGCGGGGTCGTAGGGCTGAAGAAGCCGGTGTACACGTCGGTGATCGCCTTGGTGGTCGCCGCGTCGGCCTGGGCGGGCGCCGCACTGGTCGCCGCGGCGGCCGACGTGCTGGACGCGGTGCCGGTCGATTCGTCGTCGTCGCCGCAGCCGGTCAACGCCGCGGCCGCGACGACGGCCAGGCCACAACATGCCACGGCCTTGCGAAGGATGGAAACGCGCATGGAAATCCTCGTTTTCGGAAAAGGGAACAGCGAGGGCGGGCGCGTAAGCGCCCGATCGCCGGTGGATCGCACGGACACGGTGTCCCTTTCGAGGCGGCAAGGGCCGTGCGAATACTGCCGGAACGCTCCGGCAGACGATGGAGCCGGAGAACCGGCTTACTGCATGTTGGCCTTCATGTCGTCCAGCCGGACCAGGATCGGGAATCCGTTGACGCTCAGCGCGTTGCCGTGACCGGTCTGGTGCACGTCGAACACGGATTGGATCGCGGCGTAGAAACCCTGCACATCCAGTGTCTGGTTGACCGCGCGCTTGGCCTGGCGCAGCCCGAACGGGGGCATCGTCGCGATCTGCGCGGCCAGTTCCCTTGTCTGCCGGTCGAGTTCGGCGCGCGGCACCACCTTGTTCACCATGCCGACCTGCCGCGCCTCCTCGGCGGTCACCGGCCGGCCGGTGAACAGGATCTCCTTCGCCTTACGCGCGCCGAGTTCCCAGGTGTGGCCGTGGTATTCGACGCCGCCGATACCCATGAGCACCACCGGGTCGGAGAACAGCGCGTCGTCGGCGGCCACGATGAGATCGCACGGCCAGCACAGCAGCAGGCCACCCGCGATGCACCGGCCCTGCACTGCCGCGATGGACGGTTTCGGTACGTTGCGCCAGCGCAGCGAGTACTCCAGGTAGCGGCGCGACTCCAGCCCGTAGATGCGGTCGAGGGTGATCTTGCTCGGGTCGGGCCACGATTTGTCCTTCAGATCGTGGCCCGCCGAGAAGTGCTTGCCCTCCCCGCGCAGCACGATGACCGCGACGTCGTCGTCCGCCGCGGCGCGCACCCAGGCGGCGTCGAGCTGGTCGAGCAGTTCGCCGTTCTGCGCGTTGGCCGCCTCGGGCCGGTCCAGGGTGATGGTGGCGATCCGGTCCGCGACCTCATAGCGAATGTACAAAACGAGCTCCTCGAGTCCGGGAAGGCCGGGCGCGTGCCCGGTCACGACGGCGCGCCGAAATGCGGCCGGGCCGGCCGGAGCGGTGTCCGACGATCATCACGGCCTGCCTCCTTCCCGCGCCGATGCCTGAATGGCTGCGAGAATAGCATTCTCTATATAGGGAAGGGTAGTCTCGTCAAGGGGACGGACACGGTGACCCAGGAACCCGATGACACACCGTTCTCCGGTACAGTGCATCCATGTTCTCTTCATATGACCGAGGACCGAGGCGCCCGTGACCAGCCCGAGCGAGAAACCGGCCTGGAAGCAGCGCGCCGTCGAGCGCTCCCTCCGCACCGCCAAGCTGCGCGCCGAGGAGCGCGTGCAGCGGTTCCTGGACGCCGCCCAGGCGATCATCACCGAGAAGGGCAGCACGGACTTCACGGTGCAGGAGGTCGTCGACCGCTCCCGGCAGTCCCTGCGCAGCTTCTACCTGCAGTTCGACGGCAAACACGAGTTGCTGCTCGCGCTGTTCGAGGACGCCCTGAGCCGCACGTCCGAGCAGTTGCGCGCCGCCGCGGACGGCCAGACCGACCCGTTGGACAAGCTCCAGGTGGCCGTCGAGCTGTTGTTCGAGCTGTGCAGGCCGGATCCCTCGGCACAGCGGCCGCTGTTCACGGATTTCGCACCGCAACTGCTGATTTCGCATCCCGACCACGTGAAGGTCGCGCACGCGCCGATGTTGGCCCTGTTCACCGAACTGATGGATCTGGCCAAGGGCGCCGGGCAGCTGCGGCCGGAGGTCGACTCCCGCCGGACCGCGGCCATGGTGATGCAGACCGTCATGTTCACCGCGCAGTCCGCGGGAGCCTCCGACGACGAGACACAGCATCCCATCACCGCGTCCGAAGTATGGAACTTCTGCGCGCACGGTTTCGCCCGGGGCTGAGAACACTATTCTCCTGAAAGAGAATTTGACTTACACTCGGGTTCATGCCCGATCTGTGGAGTGATCTCGTCTCCTGCCTCGACTTGTCCGCGACACCCTCCGGCGACGATGTGTTCGAGGGCCGCAATCTGCGGTTGCCCTACAGCCGGGTGTTCGGCGGCCAATTGCTCGGCCAGTTCGTCCGGGCGGCCACCGCGGGCATCCCGGACAAGTCGATCAAGTCTCTGCACACGGTGTTCGCGCGCGAGGGCCGCACCGACGAGCCGATCCGCTACCGGGTGCACCGCCACCACGCGGGCCGCTCCTTCGCCACGCTGTCGTTGGTCGCCGAGCAGTCCGCCGGCGTCGTGGCGACCGCCTCGGTGTCCCTGCACGCGGAGGAACAGGGCCCGCACCGGCAGTCCGTCGCGGCGCCGCCGGAGCTGCTGTCCGCCGAGCACAAGGTGGAGTGGGACCTGCTGCCCTGGGAGACTCGGGCGAGCGTGGACCTCGACGATCTCGGCGCCGCCCCACCGGAATTCGAGTTCTGGATGCGCACCCCGCCAGTCGATCCGGCGCTGGCGCCCGCGCTGACCGCCTACGCGACCGACCTCACGCTCATCGGCACCGCGCTGCTGCCGCTGGACGGATTCGCCCAGGGCGGCAACGGCACCGCGTTCGTCTCTGCCGTCACCTCGCACACCCTCTGGTTCCATCGGAACTTCCGCACCGACGAATGGCTGCTGCTGCGCCAGCACAGCCCGCTGCTCGCGCAGGCCCGCGCCTACGGCCGCGGCGACATCCTCACCGAGGACGGCACGCTGGTGGCCTCCTACGCCCAAGAAGCCATGGTGCGCATCCCCCAGACCTGACGACGGCGTCACCGCGGCGCGGGCAGCAACAGTTCGGCCGCGCGGTAGGCGTCGTATTCGCCCGCCGCGACGGCGGCGGCCAGCCGGTCCAGCTCGGCATGGGCGCGCAACCGCGTCTGCGCCAGTGAGAGGATCTGCGCGCGGGCCCGCGCCGTGCGCCGCGCCGGGCTGTCGGCGCGATGGTGCGCCTCGATCGCCTCGGCCAATTCGGCGACCCGCTCGCCGCGCGCGGCGACCAAGGTGAGGATCGGCACGTCGGATTCGGCCCGCAGATCACGCACGGTCTGTTCGGCGCCCTCCCGGTCCGCCTTGTTCACCACCAGCAGGTCGGCCACCTCCAGCAGGCCCGCCTTCGCGGCCTGGACAGCATCGCCCGCACCGGGATTCAGGATCACCAGCGTGGGATCCGCGACCGCCGCGATCTCGATCTCCGACTGCCCCACCCCCACCGTCTCCAGCAGCACGACGTCGTAATGCAGCGCGGCGAGCAGCCGGATGGCGGCCGGAACCGCGGCGGCCAGCCCGCCCAGGTGTCCGCGCGTGGCCAGCGACCGGATCAGCACACCGGGGTCGTCGATGTGCTGCGCCATGCGGATCCGGTCCCCCAGCAGCGCTCCGCCGCTGTACGGCGAGGACGGGTCGACCGCCAGGACCGCGACCCGCAGCCCGCGCGCGCGGTAGACGCCCACCAGCGCGGCGATCGTCGTCGACTTGCCCGCTCCGGGCGGGCCGGTCACGCCGATCACCCGGACCGCGCGCGGCTGGAGTGCGGCTTGCACCTCGTCGCGGCGGTCCCCTTCGACCAGGCTCAGCAACCGGCCCGTCGCCCGCGCCGACCCGGCGCGCGCCAAGGCCAACAACTCGGCGACGGTCGCCGACGCCGGGCTCACGCCCATCCCGCCGCGCCGCGGTGCGATGCGGTCACGGAGCGGGGACCTCGATGACCGTGGCCGCGCCCATGCCACCACCCGCGCACATCGCCGCGATTCCCAAACCGCCACCGCGACGGCGCAATTCGTGGACCAGCGTGACGATCATGCGCGCTCCCGATGCGGCCACCGGGTGCCCGAGCGAGCAGCCGCTCCCGCTGACGTTCACCTTGTCCGGATCGAGGTCGAGTGCGCGGATCGCCGCGATCGGGACCGAGGCGAAGGCCTCGTTGATCTCGATCAGCCCGACCGCCGACAGCGAGATCCCCGCCCGGTAGACCGCTTTGGTGATCGCCTCGATCGGAGCGAGACCGGTATCGGCGGGATCGACGCCCACCGACGACCATGCGCGGATGTAGCCCAGCGCGGGCAGGCCCAGCCGGTCGCTGGCGATGGCGAGCGCGGCGGCGCCGTCGTTGGCGCCGGACGCGTTGCCCGCGGTGATCGAGAAGCCCTCGATCTCCGGATGCAGCACTTTGAGCGAGGCCAGTTTATCCGGGCTGGTGTCGCGCCGGGGATGCTCGTCGGTGTCGAACAGGCCGTGCGGGGTCTCGATGGGGACGATCTCCTCTTTGAACCGGCCCTCGTCGATGGCGGCGATCGCGTTGCGGTGCGAGCGCAGGGCCCAGGCGTCCATCTCGGCGCGGGAGATGCCCGCCTTCACCGCGGCGTTCCAGCCCACGGTGATGGACATGTCCAGCGCCGGGGCGTCCGGGCGGTCCGGGTGGCTCGGCGACACCCACGGATCGATCCACTCGTCCGCGCCGACCCTGAACCGCGCTTTGGGAGCGGTGGACTCGGAATTCACCCCGCCCGCGATCACGAGCTCGTCCATGCCGGAGCGAATCCCGGCCGCCGCGGTCTGCACCGCGGACATTCCCGCCGCGCAATGCCGGTTCTGGGCCAGGCCCGGCACCCTGGTCAGCCCCGTGGTCACGGCCGCGTGCCGGGCCAGCACGCCGCCGCCGTAACGGCCCTCACCCAGGACGACGTCATCGATCCGGGCCGGGTCGAGCCCCTCGGCGATCGCGCCGACCACGTGGTGAGCCAGATCGAACGCGTTGGTGTCGCGCAGCGTTCCCTTCCGTGCGGTACCGATGGGCGTCCGCAGCGCGGACACGATGACGGCTTCGGGCATTGGGGGCCTCCATTCCGGGCGACGCGATCGCGGCGCGGCGACTTTTCGGTGCTCATGCCGACAGTCATGAGAATATTATTTTCTCAACACGAGAGTACGACTTGCAAGATAGGATTACGACATGCAGATCAGTGGAAGCTCCGCGCTCGTCGTCGGCGGGACCGGAGGACTGGGCGAGGCGACCGCGCGGCGCCTGCACGCCGCCGGGGCGAAGGTCGTGGTCGCCGATATCGCCGACGACAAGGGCGAACAGCTCGAGAACGAGCTCGGAATCCGCTATGTGCACACCGACGCCACCGACGAGGACTCCGTACTCGCCGCCATCGCGGAGGCGCAATCGCTCGGGCCGCTGCGCATCTCGGTGGACACCCACGGCGGTCCCGCGAAAGGCGGCCGCCTGATCGGCAAGGACGGCGCACCACTGCCCCTCGACGGTTTCCGCACCACCATCGAGTTCTATCTGACCGCCGTGTTCAACGTCCTGCGTCTCACCGCGGCCGCGATCGCGAAGAACGACCCGCAGGAGGAGGGCGGGCGCGGCGTCATCGTGAACACCGCCTCGATCGCCGCGTTCGAGGGGCAGGTCGGTCAGCTTCCCTACGCCGCGGCCAAGGGCGGCGTGGTCGGGATGACCCTGGTCGCCGCTCGCGACCTCTCACCGGTGGGCATCCGCGTGGTGACCATCGCCCCGGGCACCGTGAACACGCCCGCCTACGGCAAGGCCGCCGACCAATTGGAGGCGTACTGGGGGCCGCAGGTGCCGTTCCCCAAGCGTATGGGCCGTTCGGAGGAGTACGCCAAGCTGGCGACCGCCATCATCGAGAACGACTATCTCAACGGCGAAGTCATCCGGCTCGACGGCGCTCTGCGGTTCCCGCCGAAATAACCGCCGCCGCGCGGGGCAGGCCGCTGCGGTGTTCTTCGCGCGTTCCGGCGTCGGAAAATGAACCCGTTCAACGTACGAAGCGACCGGCGAATCCGCGCAACGGCAGGTCGGCGCTGGTGATGATGCCTGGGCGGGCGGCGACGACGGATACGATCGAGTTCAGGGCGGGCAGCCCGGTGACGGTCATGCCGATCGAGGCGAAGTTGTCCGGGTTGGACAGATCGGTGCCCTTGCGCGGAATGATCATGTGTTTGCTGTAGATGTTCGGGTCGCCGGTGATCTGGGCGATATAGCAGCCCTTGATGTTCCAAGCCGGGTCGGTGTGCGGGGTCATCTGCCATTCGAGATGGCTTTCCACGCGCGGCACGCCGTCGACGAGACCCTGGTACTTGATGTAGTTCGCGCCGAGCGACCCCTTCGGCAAGAAGTACCAACCCAGATCGATGTCCTCGGTGCAGGCGCCGAGTTCGTAGGTGAAGCTCACCTCGTCGAGCTCGAGGTCGAAGGCATCGGCCAGGAGATGGACCGAGTCGGCGAACACCGCGGTGTATTTGTAGAGCGAATCCGGGATGGTCGGGTCATCGATCGGGCGGCCGTAGCCGACGGCTTTCCAGGTGTCGACGGAATGGTGGCAGGAGACGTCGACCGATTCGGTGACGGTGATGTTCTCGATATCGGCGACATCGGCGCTGTGCACAATGCCGAGGATCTGGCAGAGGCCGGGATTCATGCCGGTGCCGTAGAAGGTCGCGTTGCCGCGTTCGCAGGCGGCCTGGATGACTTCGCTGACCTTTCGGCCGGACGGATGCGGATGGTTCTTGTCGCGGTGGTATCCGGTGATCCAATCCGCGGTGGTCACGACGTTGATACCCGCCTGGAGGACCCGCTCGTACAGGTCCTCGTCCGGGAACACCCCGTGGAATGTGAGCACGTCCGGCTTCGCCGCGATGATCTCCTCCACCGATCCGGTGGCGGTCACCCCGATCGCGCCGATGCCCGCGATCTCGCCCGCGTCTCGGCCGATCTTGTCCGGCGAATAGCAGTGCAGCCCGATCAGTTCGAGGTCGGGGTGGTTTCGGATACGGCCGATCATCTCGGTGCCGAGGTTGCCGGTCGCGACCTGAAATACCCGAACCTTGCTGGAACTCGTCACGTGTGGGCCTTTCACTAAGGGGTTCGACGTCGGTATCTACGCCGCGGCGGCGAACGAACTCATCAGGGAGCCCTGCCATCGGCGAGACGGGCGGGGTCGACTGCGCCGCTGTAGAGCCGGTGCGGGTCGGTGCGAGCCGGTCCGCCGCCGGGGTAGAACTGTCGTGCCCATTCCCGCAGCGCCGTGAACCCCTGGTACTCCTTCTGCGACAGGGCGGGCGGATCGGAATAGCGCTGGTGCGCCCAGATGTGGATATCGGCTTCGAACTGTTCGATGACGAAGGCGGCCATCGTTTTCCCGTATCGAGTGATCTCGGGGCCGTCATCCCCGGGTTTGCGTCCGATCCATACCGTGAAGCGGACATCGGAGGTGTGTTCGTCCACGGGTGTCACCGCGGGCATCGTGCGATTGTCGACCATGCCCCAGCTCTTGGTGAGAGAACACCCCAGACCCGCGTTGATCGATTCGACGCCGCTGTCGACCTGGTCCGCGGTCACGCCCTCGTCGAAGGCGATGGTGAAGTCGACGTAGGAGACGGGTCCGGAGAAGTCGTGGCGGGTGAATTCCGGGACGAACGGTGTCTTGTGCACGAACTCGAAATGCGCGAAATCGACACCGTTCTCCATGACGTACTGCGGATGCAGTTCCAGCCCCGGCCGGTACAACGTGGCGATGGGCACCGGAGGGTAGTAGTCGGCGGCGGTCTTGCCGTCACCGAACGCTACGAACAGGTCGGGAACCTCGAAATACGGAGCGCGACCCTCGATGTCATACCAGATCCACACCGCTTCGTTCCGTTCCACCACCGGGTAGCTGCGGATCCTGCGTCCCTTGTTCGGATGCCTCTCGTACGGAATGCAGACGTTGCGCCCCTCACCGTTCCATTCCCAGCCGTGGAACGGGCACACTAGATTCTCGCCCGCCACATGACCGCCGTAACCGAGGTGAGCGCCGAGGTGCTCGCAGTAGGCGTCGAACACCGCGACCCGGCCCGACGTCGACCGCCAAGCGACCATCTCGCGCCCGAAATACTTCATCTTGCGCACCGCGCCGACCGCGATCTCGCCGCACCAGGCCACTTGGAACCAGCCCGTCGGCTCCATCGACAGTGGTGGTTTCGCCATCTCGATCCTCCCCGCTCCAAGGGCAGCGCGGCTTTGAATCCCGGCCTCGCGACGATCTGATCGTAGAACCCTCTGCTAAAGTATTCAAGAGGGTTCTGCGAAACTTGGACCGACCGCGGCCGATAGACTCCGGCATTGTGGCGGAGGTGGCGGCAAGCGGACGACGTGCGAACCGGCGCGGGATTCAATCCAGGGAAAGCATGCTCGAGGCGGCGATCGCCTCGCTGGCCTCCGGCGACCCAGCGGCGGTATCCGGCAACCGGATCGCCCGTGACATCGGTGCGACCTGGAGCGTGGTGAAATACCAGTTCGGCGACATCGACGGCCTGTGGGCAGCGGTCTTGCGCTACACCGCCGACAAACGCGGCGACCTGCCCGCCGGAATCAAACCCGACGGCACGCTGCACGAACGAGTGACCGCGATGATCACGGCCATGGCCGTAGGATTGCGCAGGCCCGAATCGCTTGCCATCGAAACTCTCCGCGCCGCCCTTCCCCGCGACCACGCCGAACTCGAACACGACTATCCCCGCACCGCCGCTGAACTCGCCTCATGGAAACCACACTGGGACGAGGCTTGCCAGAAAGCATTCGTAGATCTGGAACTCGACCCGGTCAAAGTGCGGCAGGTAGCCGCGCTCCTCCCGGCAGCCATGCGCGGGATCACATCCGAACGCACTCTGGGCACCTATGGCAACCTCGACGACGCCATGCAGGCTCTGATCGGCGGCATAGTCGCCTACCTCGAGACCTGATCACAGCGGACGTTCGGGCGCATCGACAGACCGAGCGCCCAGAGACGATGGGGTCCATCGTCACCATGCAGGAATGGCGAGAGAGGCGCAGTCTGCGGCTGGACCGGCTCGGCGCCGGCCGGCGATGATCGCCCGCCGATCTATGGCCCGAAGGTGAGGCCGAAACGCGCACCCAGGCGAGCGAGCGCCTTCGGATCACCGAAGACGGCTTCCCCGCTGACATCTTCGTCCGGCGGGTCGACCGAACAGAATCGTTCCGCGACACCGGTGTGAATTCCGGTGAGATAGGTCGCGAAGACGAGCGAGGCTTCCACGTCCTCGTCGTCGCCGGGATAGACCGGCCACGATTCGGTGACGCCGTTGGAATCGAACAGGAGCTCCCAGTTCGACTCCCTCTCCACCAGCCGTACATCGGTGATGGTCACCACGCCGCGGCTGCAGGCGGCGATCGACTGCAAGGCCGACTCGTACCACTCCCGCCGCTCGTCGTCGGTGCAGTCATCGATCCCACGAAATGCCTTGTAGCTGAAGCTGCATCGGATGCCGACCTCGCTGAGCAGATTGAGTACGGCACTCTGCTCGGGGTGTCCGTAATAGGTCAGCGGCTCCTCGACCGATTCCGCCACGAAGGGCAGCCGCAACGGGCCGAGGGTATCCCGTTCCCGAACACTCCGTCCCACCCGTGGATCTTCCCACTCCCGGGAGGTACAGACCCCGCGAGCGCCCTCAGCGCCACTCGGCCGAGGCCGCGAACTCGCGAATGCCGAGGTGCTCGTCAACCGGCCATCGCAGCGCCGCCCCGCGGCGAAGCCGACCTGGGCGCCTTGGCCTCGGCCTACGGTCTCGACCTCGACGACGTTCAAAGCCACCGGTCAGAGATGGTCCTTGAAGAAGGGCACGAGGCGGTCCAACGCCTGCGACACCGCTTCGGGCTTGTCGTAGAGGTCGTAGTGCGTCATGCCCTCCAAGACGACGAGGCCCTTGTCGGTGGACGCGGCACGCTGGTAGAGCTCGAACCCGTCGCGGTAGGCGCCGAACGCACCCGGCTTGTCGCCGACGACGATGCACAACGGCTGGGTGAGCAGGATCTCGGCGCGGGTATAGGCGTCCCAGCCGACAAGGCGGGCCTGCCGGGAGAACAGAAAGCTGGTGGCGTCCCGAGCCGGCAGGACGACCGCCGCGACGAAGGCCTGCTGTGCCGCTTCCACGGTCGCGAGCTGCGACCTCTCCTTGGTGCGGAAGAGGGTCTGAATCCGGCTTTGTTGATGCCGAGGTCATTGGCCAGACGCCCGAAGCTGAGTCCGTCGAGTCCGTCCAAAGAGGCGATCTCGACCGCACGGCTGGTCACGGCACGCCGTGACCGCACGCCGCGCAATGTCCGCCGACCGATGCCTTCCTCGGCCACCTTCTGCTCGCCTGTGCCAATACGGTCGATCGTATGCCGTTAGTTCCGGCACATGGAAGAGACCTAGACATATACATACGGTCGACCGTATTCTTTGGACGGACCAGTATTGATCGACGCATGGCGCCGAGCGCGGTGCTGACGAGAAGGGATACCTGATGGACGGCGTAGCAGCCGAGCGGACCGTGACCACGGACGAGACGACCACCTCAAGCTCGGGCCGGGACCATTCGACGGCGATCGTGTGGGTGCTGTGCGCAGCGGCGTTCATTGCCATGCTCGATGTCTTCGTGGTGAACGTCGCGTTCACGAAGATCGGTGAGTCCTATCGAGGTTCCTCGCTGGCGGATGTGAGCTGGGTGCTCAATGGATATGCGATCGTTTATGCGGCACTGCTGATTCCGGCGGGGCGCTTCTCGGACCGGCTCGGGCGCAAGGCCGGATTCCTGGTCGGCCTCGGCCTTTTCACGGTGGCGAGCCTTGCCTGTGCGATGGCTCCGTCGCTGTGGACGCTGGTGGCGTTCCGGGTCCTGCAGGCGGTCGGCGCCGCCGCGCTGACCCCGGCCAGCCTGGGGTTGATTCTCACCGTGCTGCCACCGACGCGGGTGTCGGGGGCGGTGAAGATCTGGGCCACAACGAGTTCGGCCGCTGCGGCGTTCGGCCCGGTGGTGGGCGGGGCGTTGGCCGAGGCTTCGTGGCGCTGGGTGTTTCTGATCAATCTCCCGGTGGGAGTGGTCGCCGGGTTGGCGGCCATGCACCTGGTACCGAATCTGCATCAGCGGATCCCGGCGCGGGTGCCGGACCTGCTCGGGGTGGCGCTGCTGATCGTGGCGATCGGGGCGCTGTCGCTGTGCCTGGTGAAGAGCGGCGACTGGCCCTGGACTAGTGCCGCGATGGGCGGCGCACTGGCCGTCGCGGCGGTCGGCGTGGTCGCGTTCGTGGTGCGGATGATGCGGCATCCGAATCCGGTGGTGTCGCCGGCCTTGTTCCGGGTGCGCACGTTCGTGTGGGCCAATGTCACCGTGCTGGCGTTCTGCACTGCGTTCGGGGCGTGGTTCCTCAGCATCGCTCTGTGGCTGGAGACTAGGGCACATTTCAGCACCATCGAAACCGGACTCGCCATCGTCCCGGGCCCGCTCATGGTGCCGATCTTCGCCGCTGTCAGCCAGCGCTTGCTCCGGCGGATTCCGGTGGGTGTCGTTGTGGCCCTGGGGAACCTGCTGTTTGCCGGTGGTGTGGTGCTCGTGCTGGTCACTGCCACCACGCCCGTGGGGTACGCCACCGACGTGTTGCCGGGGTGGGTGATCTCCGGCATCGGCATCGGTCTCGCGCTGCCCAGCATGATCGCCACCGCTGCCGTCGATCTGCCGCCGGCGGAGTCCGCCACCGGCAGTGCTGTGGTGAACACCGCTCGCCAGCTCGGCTATGTGCTGGGTGTCGCCATGCTGGTCGCCGTCCTCGGATCGCTCGACGCCGACGACGAAGCGATGCTGACCGCGTTCCGGCACGGCTGGTTGTTCGTCGCCCTCGTCGCCGCCGCCGGTGCGGCAACAGCATTCGGCATCACGCCCCGCACACGTCAGTCGCAATCGGAACCGAAGTAGACGCCCCCCTCACGACACCACCGCTGGCGCTGCTCGGAACGAACTACCTTCGAACCCGGCGGGCCGGTTGATGCCGGTACTCGCGTGGGCAAGGCCGCCGATGATGCCGACGCACGTCCGATGACGACGGCAGATGGGGGTCTGTCAGGAACTTTGGGGGTGGAGGTGATTCCGAACAGGTGCCGAAGTAGCTTCCCGCTGCTTCGGCGAGGAAGGATCACCCTGAACGACAACGCAACTCGGACTGCTGGTGGCGGGCTGGATGTTCGGATCGCGCAGGAGTTGGTGGAGCAGGCCCGCAGCGAGGGGCTGTCGCTGACCGGGGCCGATGGTCTGTTGACTGCGGTGACCCGCCGCGTGATCGAGGCCGCTTCGGAAGCGGAGATGACCGAGCACCTCGGATACGCCAAGGGCGATCGTGCGGCAGCGGCCGAAACCGAGGGCGGCAATCATCGCAACGGCACCAGCCGCAAGAGGGTACATACCGATATAGGGCAGCCACCGTGGACGTGCCCCGGGACCGCGCCGGACAGTTCGAGCCACGGATCGTGCCCAAACACGCGCGCCGCGTCGCCGGGTTCGACGAAGCGGTGGTCAGCCTGCACGCCAAAAAGCTCACGACCGGGGAGATCCGTGCGCATCTGGCCGAGATCTACGGCGCTGGCATCTCGCGGGAGACGATCTCGAAGATCACCGACGCCGTGACCGGCGAGTTGGCCGAATGGCTAGCTGTTTGCTGATTGGACCCCAGTGCTGTTTACCAGCGTATTTGAGGCTGGCCCGCACGAGGTGGACTACACACTCGGGTAGCGGTCGCCCCATTCGGCGGCGAACTCGGCGAACCGCTGTTCGGCCGCGTCCGCCGATGATCGAATCGCTCAACGCTCGTTTCCGGCAAGCGGTGCGTCGCCGCGGGCACTTCCCGACCGACCAGGCCGCGTTGAAAGTGCTCTACCTGGTCATCCGCGACCGCCGCAAGAACCGGCCCGACGTCGTCGGCCACACCCCCGGCTGGAAACGAGCCCTGCAGCAGTTCGCCCTGATCTACGGCGACCGCATCACCGACCACACCGAAAGTAGAATCAGAACCGATCACTCTCACCCACAAAGGTTCTGACACTCCCCCGGAGATCGGATTATGTGGGAATCCAGCTGCCGTGGAAGCCGGTCGGGATGCGGACCGGGAGCTGGACTTCGGCGATGGGCGGGCTGTCGAGGTCGGCGGCGTCGAGGATCAAAAGGTAGCCGTTCCCACGAATGCGATTGTGGGCGAAGCTCATCAAGTATCCGCCGCCTTCGTCCGTTGCCTGGTGGCGCGGGACAAACACGACCTCGCCGCAGGTGTGTCCTTCGGGCAGTCGGTGGCTGCGCCGGGAGGCGCCGTCGGCGAAGTCGTAGCGGTAGACGCGGGAGTGGTGCGGTTCGGCGTCGAGCGAGAAGCTGGTCAGATACCCGAAGCGGTGACGGTTCCCCGCGATCTATCCCCACGAGGTCTTCGCCCGCTACCAGCAATTCCTCCAACACCGCCGAGCCCAACGCCCCACCTAGGGAATACCGCACACCCACCGCCGCCGAACTCGCCGAGTTCGCCGAGCACTTCGGGCGACGCCGCATCGAACTCGGCAACTGCGTGCGCCCCTACAACACACCCTGCGTCCACGAACACCGGGCCTGCGTTGCCCATTCCAACAAATCGACCCCGCCCAACTCCCCCGCCTGGACGAGATCAAAGCCGACATCATCCAACGCATCGAGACTGCCCCGAACCAGCATTGGCATCGTTTCGAGAAACGACGGCCACTTCAGATCGAGCAACCGCCTGCTTACAGTCGCCGATTTCTCAGTGCCGCGATGTCAGCGACCATGGACGTGCAACTGATTCGGCAGCTCGCCGAGAAGCTGATTCTTGATGTTGGCCCGCAGCCCAGACGGAGTGATCAAGAAGTCCGGGTTCGTCCAAGACTGCCGAACGCGAGGGTCATCGGGATCGCACAGTTCGACGCATCGACCGAACCTTCTCCCCTGTCTGCATTCTTTGCGGTGACAGGCGAGACGCCATCCACCCCTTGGCAGGAAGACCACCACTATCTGAGCCGTAATGGCCCATGTTGTCGGACCTACCTTGATCGATGGCCCCACAGAGAACGGCCATCCTTGAGTCCGATCGCCGCTCAGTGGCCGGTTCTCGGCAGAACAAGCCACAGCGACTTCGGAAGCAACTGAAGCAATTGCTTGTTTTGTAGCGGTCCAGTTGAATTCGGCCACATACGCCAGATCGGAAGCCGCTTGGCGCTCGGACGCCTCGCGGTGCAGTCTCTCGGCTCGTACATCGTCTGCGAACCCCACCGACTCAGACTAGCCCCTGCGCGAATCCTCAACAGGCATAACGAACCGAACGCTCCTTTGAACCCGAACTCGGCCAGCTCGATGCGATTCGAACCCAACGGCCGGATTCCGCGCTCCGACGCCAGCGTCTCGCTGCTGGCTGCCACCGCCTTCCCCTTAGTCAGGAGAAATCGTCATGCCCTCTGATGCGATCCTTACAGTCACGGGAAATCTCGTCACAACGCCAACGAGTGGAAAGACGCCGAGGCGTTGTTCATGCCGTGCAGCATCTGGCGTGAGGCCGCCGACAACGTCGCCGAATCACTCACTCGTGGTGCGCGAGTCATCGTCTCGGGCCGGTTGAAGCAGCGCAGCTGGCAGACCCCCGAGGGCGACAAGCGCAGCCGAGTCGAACTCGAGGTCGACGAGATCGGGCCATCGCTGCGGTTCGCCACCGCGCAAGTCAACCGCACCAGCCGCGGCGGCACCGGGGGCTTCGGCGAAAAGCGTGACCGCTCCCGCGACCTCGTCGGGGCAGCCACCGGCAGCCGCGGCGGTGACGACAACCCCTGGGCGACGACCTTTCCGGCGCGTTCCCTCCGCCGTATCGGACTCCCACCCCGGTCGATCGCACTCAGGCGGGTCAGACGACCAGCCGCCCAGCCCCGTGCCGGGCTTACCTACGCGTGTGCGTGCGTCCGGCACGGGGCCGAGCTGTTTCCACGACAGAACAGGACCCAGTGATGACCGCAACCTTGAACGCACCCGAGACCACCGACACTCACCGAAGTCGCTGAGACCGCTTCTCCGTTCACCGCCGTACTCGGCGAGATCGAATACCTCCTGGACGCCGACCCCGACGCCGCACGGGAACGCTTCACCGCCGTGCTGGCCCTCGCCTCCCCGGCCGAGCGTGAATTCCTCGACCGCGCCGCCGAGATGTTGACCCGCTCCCCGTGGAAGACCGCAGCCCGTCAGCTCGGGTGGATGGCCAAGTCCCGACCCGAACTGCGGACGCTGATCGTCGACCACACCGCCGAAGGCGACCCGGGTCTGTACCAGCCCGAACTCCCGCCGCAGTCGCAGACCTCGATCGAGGCGGCCGAATGGGTGCGTCGCTCCATCCGCGACCGCCGACACCGTGACCGCTACACCGCCACCCCCAGCCCGGCGACCGACGCCGCCCGGCTACCAGCACGAGAAGGTCGCCGCGCGCCGCGCCCGCGTTCCCGCCCCCGCCACCAGCGACGTGAGCTTGCGCCACCGCGGACGGGACCTGGCCGGTGGCCGAAGAAACCGGATTCGAGGTACGCAGACTGACGCTGGTACGCCGGCCATGAGGATGGACGCTCCATGGGACCGACCACGCTGACCTACACCAAGGCCGAGCTACTGGATGTGATCGAGGCATCCGAACTGCCTCGGCCGCCCACTTCGCGGCATCGCCGCCCGGAGTCGTCGATGCGACACGTGACGGCCCGCTGCGCCGGGGAACGATTTCGCTGGGCACATCGTGCCGCCGATCTTGCCCGGCGGAAGTCGGCCGCTTGCCGCAGCCGCCGCAATGACCAACCATCGCGTCTCGAAGGCAAGCGCGCTGGCTGAGCGGTGGTCGCCGGTCAGCGGCGGCCCGATCAATTGCCCGGCGTCGAGATCCCAGATCCGCACCCCCACAGACGCGGTCCTCATTCATCATTCGAGCAACGCCGTCTATGTGCTGCCACGCCATGAGGCAGTCGCACGGATCAGCCGGACAGAGGTGACTGCCGGGTGCGCCACGATCTGTGATGCCATGATCGGCCCATGGGTACCGAGGTTGTCGGAACGACACCGTGGAAACGCATCAGCGCCGCACTGGGCACCACCGGCCCCCGTGCCGCTGCCATCGCCTATCTCGGTATCGACGGCCCTCGGCTGCTGCGGGAGTTGCGACGCGGAGATCTTCTGGTGGTCAACGCAAGCAAGGAAGCAGTCGCCTCACATGCCACCTCCCCAGCCTCCATCGCCACGCTGATGGCTCCCGGTGTCACCGTGAAAACGTCGGCAAGGCTGCACGCCAAAGTCGCCGCTACCGCCGATCACGCGGTCATCGGATCAGCCAACACCTCAGCACATTCGCAGGCCAGCGACGAAGCAGTCGTGATCACCGACGTGAAATCCCTTGTGCGCGATACCCGCAATTACATCGACGCCATCGCCGTAGACGCGACAGTGATCACCAAGGAATACGTCCAGTATCTGCAGCAGGTGTGGGACCAGGCACCACGTGCCGCTCCGGTCCCCGGGGTCAACGCCGTCTCAGCCGAAACCGAGTTGCTTCCCCGTCGCATCGCCGCCGTCATCCTGGTCCCCACCGAATACGACGACCTCAACACCAGCGAACGAGCCGCGATCGCGGACCTACCGGCGGCTCGGCTTCGAAGTGGCTGCCGAGGTGGCCGCGACGCACGGGCACCTGACCTTGCACCGCGTGCGCGTCTGTGGTCATGACCTAACTTCGGGAGGTAGCCGGGTTCAGGAATGAGTCGGCGGAATATGGAAGCGCTCGTGATTGTGGAAGCGGCCGTGGTCATGAATGCAACTGGGGTCACTGACGCGCAACCCGTTGCGCACGCGCGTCTTCTCATCGATGCAAAAGCCGTCATCCCGAGTCGGCGGCGCCTCGGCAGTCGCCGTCACCGCGCTCGGCGCCCCGATCGCCGCGGCAATCAGCGCTACAACCAGGGTGCGGCGTGCCGGTGCGGCAGTCGCGGGAATTGTTCGCCCCATTGGGTTCCTTCCGTTGCGGGATCTCACACCGTTCTATCAGCGCACGCAGCATGGCAACACCCGCCGATTCCAGGGGCAACTCGACGATCATCGACCGCGGCCCCTTCCTCATCGACCGGTCAGATCCCGGTCCAGTACGGCGAGTTGGGCCCGCACCTGTGCGTACAGCGACAAATCGCTTTCCAGCGAAGTAAGAAGATAGGCCGCCCACGTCGCGGCCGTCTACGGAGGCTATCCACCAGCCGAGGATGGCCGGGTCGCGAGATTCGAGGACGGCGGCGCGCAAGCGAGCACGAAGGGATTCGCGGACTCAGACGACGTCGGGTGCGCGGGAGGTGGGCAGGAGTTGGTCTCGGTAGCGGCTGATGGCCGCGGCCTGGGACGCGACTTCGACGCTGTCACTGCGGGTTTGACGCTGACCTGGAGCAGCGGACCGGTCAAGGGGCACGTCAACGGATCAAGATGATCAAACGCCAGATGTTCGGCCGAGCAAAACCGGATCTACTCCAGAAGCGAATCCTGTGGAGCGACTGAGCAAACCCGACTGCCAGCATCACGAAAATTGTGCCTGATCCAGTATTCAGCCGGACGCGACGAACGCGACAGCCGTTTGTTGATCGGTGAACTCAAGGATGCCCAGGCGGGGCTCGAATGCGCACCGCGCTCGGTAGAGATGCCGGCACCGACCTCCCGGCCAAAGCGTGCACGTGAGCACCGCGCGGTCCAGGCGCCGACCGCAGCTCGCGGGTCACCGCCTGCGGCCGTTGCAGCCTCACCGCAGACGAACGTGGTCAGCGGTGAAGCGAGTTGTGATGTCCGCGGTGTTCTGGCAGGCGGTGATCGGGCTCGCCACTGCGGTTGCCGCGATCACGGCGGTGGTCATCTCATCGCGCAGCCGGGCCGCGAGCAACGAGCAGTTCGAGGCGCAGCAGCGTCGGCAGCAGCAGCAGCAGCAGCAGGCTAGCGAACGGTTCTCCAGAGCGGTCGACCAACTGAGCTCCGACAAACTCGAAAACCGCGTCGGCGCTATGTATTCCTCGAACAACTCCGCCTTGACTCCCCGACGCATCAACCCACGGTGCTCGAGGTGATCACGTCATACGTTCGCGTTCATGTACCGAACGGCGCGGGGGCGTGCTCCGTACGGCCAGTGGACCCCAGATCCGTATTCGATCCTCGCTTCCACAGCGACGAGCCGACTCCCATGCCTTCCAGCTTCAGCGCGGGCAGTTCGGTACCGAAAGACATCGACACCGCCATCGCCGTGTTGAGCGGACCACTCGCCGGTGACCTCGCCAGCAGAGTCGGAAAGCACCAGTTAATGGACCTTTCTGGTATCTGCCTTACGTCGTTGTACCGCCCTGGTGGTGATCTCACGGGCGCGTCGTTTCTCTTTGCCGACCTGACGGCGGCCATGTTCGCCGGAGTGGACCTGACCCGCGCAGGGTTTGACACGGTTGACTTGACGGACGCTGTCTTCCTTAGCTCGAATCTCGACAGAGCGACCCTTAAATATGTGGACGCTGATCACGCCGATTTCTCGTATGCTCGCCTCGCCGGCGCCAACCTGACCGGCGCAGACCTGACTCAGGCGAGGCTGACCGGCGCAGACCTGGCTAAGGCCAACCTGACCGGCGCAATCCTCACCGGCGCAGACTTGACCGGCGCCAACCTTGCCGACGTGATCTATGACGAGTCGACCATATGGCCGACGGGGTTTGAACCGCCCCGGCGATAGTTGTCGAAACGCCGACCGCACCAAGTGATCCAGCAGGCCGAAGGGCACGACCGCAGGCGGCCGCGGTAACGGGTAACCGCGTTGCACGCAGATTCGGCACCGGTCTGCGACCAAGGCATTAGGTCACACCGAGAGCTGGGTAATTGCGCCATTGCATGCTCATGTGGTGCCCCGTTTCCTTTGTGGCGTTCACGATTGACATTCTCACGCCGCGGGGCCTGCGCAGGGGCTGGATTGAGACAAGCACACCGGCGGTGACCTGCGCTTCTGACGCGCCCCGAACCGGCGGCGATAGTGTCGGCGCCGGTTCGCGGCGACTGTGTGCGTGGCGGCGAAGAAGGCGCGGGTGTGCGGCGGCGGTGGCCCGGTCTCGCACTTTTCTTGTGTGGTCAGTGCGCTGTGTGGGCGAGGCTGTGGCATGTCACAGAGTTCTACGGAACGACAGCCTCCACTGGTGCGGTGACGGCTAGTTTCGGGCGATGTCGAGAATGTGGCGGCCGCGCAGACGCGAGGTGCTGGCGTTGGGGGCCGCGGCCGCGGGCGGGCTGATGCTGGGAACTACCGCACACGCCCAGGACACCCTGCCGGCTCGTTATCGGGGGTATTCGCCGCAGGATTGGGCAAAACCCTACGCGCGGTTCATGGCGCCCCGGACTATCCCCGCACCCGCGCAGGTCGTCTCGGTATTCGATGGGCCCCCGACCCCGGCGAGCGTGATCCCGAAGTTCTCGGCGCTGACTTCTGATCTGGCGGTTTCGGGCTACTCGCCGGTCGAGACCGGGTACGGCCAGACCGAGGAGGGTCTGGCGTGGACGGCGGTGCGTACCGAGATGGCCGATGTCTCTGCGGAGATGTGGGATTGGTGGTTCGGCTGGCATTCGGTGGAATCGGCGCGCTACAAGCTCTGGCATCCCGACGCACACCTGTATTCCGGGGTCAGCAGCGACCGCAGCGCCGAGACGCTGTCCGATCGGGCGAAGTACATCGGCACCACCTCTTATGTCGATGAGTATGTCGGGGCCAAGCTCCAGCAGCTCGCGATCTCCTTCCTCGACCCGGTGGCGCACGGTTTCCAGGTGCCCGCCGGGCACACGGTGATCTTGGGGCGGGTCGGCAGCAGTATCGCGCCGGTGGATCTGGGATGGCTGGCACACCAGGTGCGCCCGATCCCGGGCGGCGCCGAGATGCGCAGCCGCTTCTACCTCAACCTCTACGGCCTACACGCCCCCGACCCGCACCAGGCCGTACAAGCGTTGGAGCGCGGGGCCGCCCTCGACCCCGCCGATCTGGTGCTGGGTCTGGGACTGGCGCGCGATCTGCTGTTGCACTGCGGCCAGGAAATGACGCACCTGGCTGGGTTCCTGCCGCAGCTGTATCGCGAGTTCGCGCTCGGGGACGACACCAGAACGGGCTGAGCTTCGCGCGCGGCGGCTGTGAACCCCGGCTGCGGCGCCGATGGATCGACCGGGCCGGCGCACCCATGCCGCTGTGAAAGTACTACGTGTACTCGCTTTTCGCCATCAATCGGAGTCCTGGTCGCGGCGATGGGTAGTCGTGTGTAGCTGTTGGTCATAATCGGTGGCCCTGTCCCCGTGAACATCCCACGCCTGCCCGCGGTACCACGAATCGAGACTCGCAATAATCAATTACGGTGCAGGTTTCGGCGGTGGTTCGAGCGAACCCCTTCCTCCCCAGAGGGCGCCGCGGCGTGGGACGCGGGACCCGGCGGTGAGCGGCCGCACGCAAGCGACTGACCCGCACTCTAGCGTTCGACCCTGACATGTCCGGCCGCACCCGGCCGGGTGGGCTACTTTGGCCCAGACGTACGTTTCGGGGCCGCCGGTGCCGAGAGGCACCCGGGCACCGATCCATGCGGCGGCGCGGGGATCGGTCGGCGGGAGCGCTCGGAGACGGAAGGTGATTCGATCGTCGGGATCGGCGCTGGTGAATTCGTGGTCGGGGTCGAGGATTTCGGCCGCCACCGCGGGGAAATCTCCGACTACTGCGACGAGCAGGCCTGTCGCTCCCCAGCTTGTGTCCGAACGTTCGGATAGATTCGCCATGGTCAACTCTGTCGGACTCCGCTGATAGGAATTCGGGCATGATCATGGGATGGGTCCAACTCGTCGTGGTCACCCTCGCCGCGCTGGCGCGCTGGACCTCGGCGGGCTGGTTTTTGCTGATCGGTGTCCTGGGCACGCTGGGGTTGGCTCCGCTGATCCTGTTCGGGCCGTTGATATTCGCAGGATTCTGCGCGCCGCACACCGAGTGGCCCCTGCTCGTACTCGCCGACGTGCTGCTGCTCACCACCGCGCTGACCCTGGCCGACGGCGGCGACAACGGCATGCTGATCCCGATTCTCGACGACCGAACAGCCAATTCGCCCACAGGCGCCCTCGTGCACCGTATCGGCACCCTCACCGGCGCGGCCTACCTTCTCACCCTTATAACACTGGTGACCTGGATGCTGGCAGCCTGAGCATTCGTCACCTCTGCCCTGGTGCTCGTTTTGCACGGCGAGTCTTTCTCGGCGGTGCTGGGAGATGTCGGGTCTGTTGTGGTGTCCCGGCGTTGTTGGCACCGGCAGCGCGGGCTTGCTTCGGCCACTACTGGGGTTGCTGTCGGGCTTCGAAGGTCGCGGTGGTGGCGGCGGCGGGGCTGCGGTTGCGATGCGGTGGGTTTCGCACGATGGTCATGGCGCGGCACGCGGTGGTGTCTTCTCGCGAGGGTGGAGGGCGAGTGATTGTGGCGCAATGGGCGCTCACATCGTTACGACCGAACGTAGGTCGGTGCCGGGCGGCTTCGTGTCCGAGCAGGAAGGGGAACGCGTCGCTGATCGCGCCTTGCCGGTGGGTGAGGTCGGTGTGGCACACGCCGCTGGCGGCGATGTCGACTGCCGCTTCCCCAGAGCCGGGATCGGGGATGACGATCTGGGCGATCTCCACCGGTGCCCCGGGTGAGCGGGCGATGACGCCACGGACATGTTCTGGCATGGTGTGGTTCCTTCGGTGAGTGTGGGCCTGGGAGGGGATGTCAGGGCGGCGGGGCCTGGGCCAGGGCACGCAGGCGGGGCAGGGGTGTGCGAACGCCGTAGGCGACGATGGTGGCGGTGCCGTCGCTGTGGCGCCAGGTGAGCAGCGCTGATCCCTCGGTGAGGTTGCCGTCGATGTGGCTGGGTGGGCCGTGCAGCGGCAGCGGTCCCACGATTTTGATGGCCACACCCAGGATCTGGGTCCAGAAGTAGTCGTCGATGGGCGCGCCCTGCGCTGGCAGCCCCAGTGCGGAGGCGGCGGCGATCTTGGCTTGTGCGACGGCGTTGGACCGGAACGGTGCCCGATGCCCGACGCTGCGCAGGTAGGTGACGTCCCCGGCGGCGTAGATCCCTGGTGTGGCGGTCGTGCACTTCTCGTCGATGCCGAGGTCGTGTTCATCGGCCAGCCCGGTGCCGTGGAGCCAGCCGGTGTGCGGTATTTCTCCCGCGCAGCTGACCACGACGTCGGCGGCCAGCACGGTCGCGTCGGGCAGGGCGACGGCGTGGATGGGGTTGCCGACCAGGCGTACCGGACTTGTTGAATCGGAGCCGCAGTTCGTGGTCTGCAGCCATGATCTTCGAGGCTGCAGTCGGGGTCGCTCGGAAACGCCTGCCACCCTCGGGGATTGACTTTGTAAGGGCATGCGTCCCGGCCGTGGCCGCCGACAGAGAGTGGCTCGAGAGAGGTCTGCACCGCCCGAAGTCGGCGTCGAGGTGGCGCCCGACCGGTGCAGTACCGATCCTGTTGGTCAGAAGAGCCTCAGGTTTCCGACGTAGACCTTGTCGCCGATCGCCACAGGGGTGTACTCGCTGGTGATCTCCCAGACTTCACCGTCGCGGTTCCACACTGCGAGTGAGTTGCCCGAACGGACCGTGTCGGTGCTGACGGCGATCCGGCTGCCGTCGGTGCCGAGCTGGGTGCCTTTCGGTACGAGGCCGGGGATCACGTACTCACCGGTATAGGCGTCTACCACACGGCCCGAATCGGAGGTGAGGATCAGGGTTCCGATGCCGCGCAACAGGAGTCGCTCGGGTCTGTTGTCGGCGCCGAATGACTGCTTCTGCCACAGGATGGTCCCGGTGCGTGGGCTGACCCCCGCGTAGGTCGTTTTATTACCCTGGGTCTGAATGGCGGTCGGCACCGAAGTCTCCACCGGCCCCGACCCGGCTGGCGTTGTCGGGCGCTCGCTGGGTCGCCAGCCCTTCGGTAGATCCGCTGTCTTGGTGCCGTTGCGGTCGTAGATCCCGGTCGGTGACCGGCCGTCGGCGACGACGAATCCGTCGATGAAGACGTTCCAGTCCTCGTCACCGATCTCTTCGACCGAGTCGCGGCGGAACACCTCTTGGCCGTCTTCGAGCCGGATCACGCGAAACTCCCACTTCGACAACGGTTCGGAGGGGTCGGGTGCGGACTTGACCACGGCCAGACGGACCGAGTCGAAGACTTCGATCGAATGGAGTGGTTGCGTCGACCGCGGACGCGGGTTGGCATCGGTCCAGCGGATCGCCGGGAGTTCCCGGCCGTCCTCACCGATCGATCGCAGTGCCGGCGGTTGAGACTGATCCGTCCTGTCCACGAAGACGAAACGCCCACCCGCGGCGGTCAAACTTTCGATTTGGCCCACAGCGGGAAAGATGTCGATGATCCGGCTCGCCTCGAGGTCGACGACCACCACAGCATCGGAGGGTGCCGACGAACTGTCGAGGTGACAGGCCGCTGCCGAATGACTTGCGCTGACGACACAGCGGTTGAGGCTGCGTTGGCTCGTGTCCACCACGATGGGCTCGGTGCCTGCCCGGAGCCGACCGGTGTTCGCGTCGACTATGTCGAGATACTTGATGCGGTTCGCGTCGGCCAGGCGGAGTCTGCGGCTGAAGATGACGACGTCGGAATCTCCGCCGAGCGCTGACGCGCCGTCCGACTGGGAACCGGGAGGGCCAGGAATATCCTGCAACGTCCAGATCGCGGTATCGGGCCGCTTGTCGAGCGACGGCAGAATCGGCGTCACCGGGTGACGAGGCAGCCGCGCGGCTTCCTCCGCACCCGCGTCGTGCATGAATGCCCGCACACCCAGCAAGCCGACGACAACCAGCGCCACCGTGACCACCATCGCTCCGATGAGGCGAGGCGTATTGCGGCGGCGAGCGTTTCGTGACGCGATCCCGCCGGGACCCGGCGGTATCGGCGGGGCCGGACGATGCGGTCCGGGACCGAGAGGGGCCTGGCGGACGACGGTGGCTGCGTAGCGGTCGGCCGCCACCGCGGTCGGTGCCGCCGTTGCGGCTGACGACTGTCGGTGCGTCGCGGGCGAGGCGAGGGCGTGACCGAGGGCGGTCGCGAAATCCTTACTGGTGGGAAAGCGATGCTCCGGACTCTTCGCCATCGCCCGTCCGATCACCGAATCGACGTGCGGCGCGAGATCGGGCCGATGCTCTCGCACACTCGGAACGGGCTGCTGGGCGTGAGCCATGATCACCGCGACGGGGTTGGTGCCGGTGAACGGCTGCGCGCCGGTGAGAAGATGAAAGGCGGTGGCGGCCAGTGAATACTGGTCCGATCGCGGCTCCACAGGCAGCCCCCGCATCTGCTCAGGGGAGGCGTACGCGATGGTGCCGAGGGTCAGGCCCGTTCCGGTGAGATCGGAGTTCTCCGGTCCCATTCGTGCGATCCCGAAATCGGTCAGCAGGTAGTGGCCGGTCCTGGCGAGCAGAATGTTGGCGGGTTTCACATCTCGATGGATCAGCCCCCGAGCGCCAGCGTAGTCGAGCGCATCGCCTATCTCCATGATCGCACGTGCCACATCGGTGCCGGGCAACCCGCCCGGCGAGGAGATGAGCGACGCCGACAAATCGATGCCGTCGATCAGCTCCAACGCGATCCACAACCGCCCGTCGGATTCCCCACGGTCGTGGACGCTGACAATGCCGGGATGCGACAGGGATGCGGCGAGGTCGGCCTCGCGTTCGAAGCGGCGACGGTAGGAGTCGTCGCGAGTCAACTGCGCGGCAAGCACCTTCACCGCGTCGGAGCGAGGCAGCCGTGGATGTCGGGCGACGTAAACCTCACCCATGCCGCCGACACCGAGAAGGCGTTCGATGGTGTATCCGGCGAACACCGACCCCAACTCCAATGCGGCCAACGTTCGATACCTCCGATACACGATGGTCAGTCGATCACACCGTATCCCGAGCTCGTCGGCAACTCTGCGGACCGGTCACGAGGGTCGAAGACTCGGGCCGGTCAAGACAGCCACCCCAATCGACGTGCTCTCCGACGACCTCGCCGACGACGAGTGCGGGCTGCTGATTGACACGATCTCCGTGCACGCCCGGCCGCCCCCGACCAGCCAGCACCCCTCCCGGGCGACAATCCCGCCGACCTTGTGTGCCCGGGAGTCGTCGATGACCCTCGGTTCGACAGGTCGAGGATCGTCGCACGCTTCGCCCCAGCCGTCCGAGTTCGATCCGCACCCGGTTGGCGTTGAAGACCAACGGATCGCCGGAGGGGTCGTCGGCCTCAGGCGGCGCGGGTTCCACGGCGTAGTCCTCCACGTCGAACGACACGCTGTCGAGCAGCGCCTCGAACGGTTCGTCGACTCGTTCACCGTTATCCGCGGCGAGTTTGCGAGAGGCCCGCCACTCGCGCACAAATTCCACGCGGGTCATCTCGCCATCGGCGTAGGTCTCCAGGAGAGTGAGCAGTTCCGCTGTCCCGGTGTCGTAGGGAACCTCGGAGGGTTCGTTCCACACTGTTGTTCGGAGACCTCTCGGTTGTACGTTCCACTTCGGGCCGGCCAGATCCTCCGGCAGTGGGGTCGCGCGGCGCCGTTCGAGGTCCACGTGTAGGTCCAGGAACTGGCGGTCGCCCTTCAGAAGGTAGCCGCCACCGTCGACCGTCCATGACCGCCCGCCGCCCCCGGTCGAGGTATCGCTGCGGCACCGCCAGCCTCATCGAACTCGTCGCCGCACGATGGACCCCGCCCCGGTCACTGCGGCGGTGATAGCAGCGGCAATCGGCGCCCGCTGACACAACCGCGTAGACGATAACCTGCCGTTCGCTGTCGTTGGCGATACTCTGTGCATTGTCGAAAGGGTGAGTGCATGGGGCCCGATATTCGTGCACATACCGACCGGATCGCGCGCCGCTGATGGTCGATGATGATCCGCTGCGGACCCACCGCGACGTGCGTCTGCCCGTCGCGGCGGAGCTGAACGCGGTCGGGTTCGAGGATGCCGAGGAAATCGGACGCGGTGGTTTCGGAGTGGTGTACCGCTGTACGGAGGCGGCGCTGGACCGCACGGTGGCGGTAAAAGTGCTGACTGCGGAGCTGGACGACGACAACCGTGCGCGGTTCCTTCGCGAGCAGCAGGCGATGGGTCGGCTGACCGGGCATCCGAACATTGTGACGGTGCTTCAGGTGGGCGTCACCGAAGGCGGGTGGCCGTATCTGGTGATGCCGTATTATCCGTTGGATTCTCTGGATGCGTGGATCCGGCGGCAAGGTTCGTTGCCGGTGGAGACGGTGTTGTGGGTCGGAGTGCGGATCGCTGGTGCCCTCGAGCGCGCGCACCTGCTCGGCATTGTGCACCGGGATGTGAAGCCGGGAAATATTCTGCTGACCGATTATGGTGAGCCGGCGTTGACCGATTTCGGGATTGCGCGCATTATCGGCGGGTTCCAGACGGCTGCCGGTATCGTGACCGGGTCTCCGGCGTTCATTGCACCGGAGGTGCTCGATGGCGAGGCGGCAACACCTGCTGCGGATGTCTACGGGCTCGGTGCGACCCTGTTCTGCGCGCTCACCGGGCATGCGGCGTTCGAGCGGCGTAGCGGTGAGCGAGTGGTGGCGCAGTTTGCTCGGATGACCAGCCAGCCGGTGCCGGACCTGCGCGAGGGCGGCATTCCCGATGACGTGGCAGCGGTGGTGGAATCGGCGATGAGCCGGGATCCGCGGCAGCGGCCCTCGGCAGCGGAGCTGGGCCAGGCCATCGAGCAGGTTCGGCGGCGCCACGGGTACCAGGCGGGCGCGAGTGCCCTGCACGGCGAGCCCGCCACCGGTTTGCCGCCGCGGGAGCACACCTCGCCGATGCAAGACCATGCGCCGCGGCGGAGGACAGGGGGTCGCGGCAGTGCTGGCGAGCTGTCGCTCGAGTTGACCAGTTTCGTCGATCGCCGCGCCGAGTTGTCCGAGATCAAGACTGTGCTGTCGGTGTCGCGGCTGGTGACGTTGGCGGGGATCGGTGGTGTCGGCAAGACCCGGCTGGCGTTGCGGGCGGCGTCGGCTGCTCGACGCGATGTCGCCGATGGGGTGTGGGTCATCGAGTTGGCCGATGTGCGGGACCGGTCGATGCTCGTCGACGTCGTCGCCGCCGGTCTGGGATTGCGCGACGATTCGGCTCTGCCGATGCAGCAATTGCTGGTCGAGTTCCTGCGTCACCGGGAAACATTGCTCGTTTTGGACAATGGTGAGCAGGTCGTGGAGGCGTTGGCAGAGTTGGTCGAGACACTGTTGCAAGCATGTGCGAGCCTGCGGATTCTCGTCACCAGCCGCGAGCCGTTGGACATCGCCGGGGAAGCGGTGCTGCGGGTGTTACCACTGACCGCTCCGCGCGTCGAGGGTGAGCCGACGCTGCAGGGCCTGCCCCGATACGACGCGGTGACGTTGTTCGCCGAACGTGCCGCAGCGGTCGTACCGGGCTTCGAGGTCACGGACGACAACAAGGCCGCGGTGGCGGGCATCTGCGCCCGGCTCGACGGGCTGCCGCTGGCGATCGAACTCGCAGCCGCTCGGATGCGCACCATGTCGCCCGAGCAGATCCTGCAGCGGTTGACCGACCGGTACGCCTTGCTCACGCGCAGCAGTCGCACCGCGCCGAAGCGCCAGCAGACGCTACGGTGGTGCATCGACTGGAGCTACCGGTTGTGTACGCCGGTCGAGCAGCGGCTATGGGCGCGATTGTCGGTTTTCGCCGGAGGTTTCGAACTCGATGCCGTCGAACATGTGTGCAGTGCCGAGTTGGCGCCTGAGAGTCTGTTGGACGCGCTGTCGTCTCTGGTGGACAAGTCGATCGTGTATCGGGAGACACTGGACGGCGTCGTGCGCTTTCGGATTCTCGAGACCGTGCGCGAATTCGGCCGGGAAAAGCTGCGCGAATGCGACGAATACAAGGACCTGCGGCGACGGCATCGCGACTGGTGTCAGCGGCTGGCGCTGGACGCCGAGGCCGGGTGGATCAGCGACCAGCAGCCCTACTGGCTGGCCCGCCTCGAGCGCGAGCAACCGAATCTGCGAGAGGCGCTCGAGCTCTGTGCGTCCGACGACAGCGCGGACTCGGCCGAGGCCGGGCTGCGCACCGCTGCGGCGTTGGTTGCGTTCTGGAACTTCCGGGGTCTGTACGGTGAGGGCAGACGCTGGCTCGGCCGCACCCTCGTCAACCCCGCCGCGCGGTCGGCACCCGATCGTGTCAAGGCAATCTGTGCCAGCAGTACCATCGCCTCGATGCAGCGTGACCTCGAGTCGGCAGCTGTCTTACTAGCGGAAGGGCAAGCACTCCTCGAACAGAGCCGCACTCCCGTCAATGAGGCACTGATCGCCTACGCCGAGGGCGCCTTGGCGCTATTTCGGGAGGAACTCGGGTTCGCGGTGTCCTGCTTCGAACGTGCCGTAGAGGTTTTGAGCGCGAACCGGCGCGAGCACCTGCACGTCGGGGCACTGGTGTTTCTCGGCTGGGCACATGCTTCGCAGGGCGACACCCGACGGGCGATCGAGTATTACGACAAAATTCTCGCCATCACCGAAGCGTGCGGCGAATCGCTGTTTCGCTCGACCGCCCTCGGTGTGAAGGGCGTTATCCTATGGCAGCAAGGCGAACGGTCACAGGCATACCAGTTGCTCCAGGAATCGCTGCGAGTCAACCGGTATACGCGCAGCCCTGTCGTCGCGTCCCTCGCGTTCGAGGGGCTGGCCTGGATCGCCGCCGAAGGCGATGGTGAGCGCGCGGCCATTCTGATGGGTGCCGTGGAAAGCTTGTTGCGCTCCGCCTCCGGCTTCTCGATCTTCTTCCCGAAGCTAGCCCTGATTCACGACGAACGCGAGCGTATGGTGCGAGGCGCGCTCGGTGACCGAGGATTCGACACGGCGTTCCGGCGCGGCCAGGCCATGGCGATGAACGCCGCAGTGGCCTACGCTCTGGGTGAGCGGCCAACCGCCGCGCCTGCCGCTTCGGGACTGCGATTGACCAAACGGGAACGTCAGGTCGCAGACCTCGTTGCTCGAGGACTCACCAATAAGCAGATCGCCGCGAAATTGGTCATCTCGCAACGCACCGCCCAAGGGCATGTCGAACACATCCTGACCAAACTCGGATTCACCTCCCGAGCCCAAATCGCGGCATGGATCGTGGACCAAGCCCAGCAAGAGAATGCTTGACCCGCACTCTCAAACCTGAGCCCGTCGCCAGGCAACCGACACCCGAAGGCCGCCTCACCACCGGGGCGTGCAGCGGCCGATTGAAAACCAGTTCCGAACTGCGTCGCTCGCAGCAAATTGGAACTACACACGCTGTGCCGGGTGCTTCAGCGGGCGACGATCGGCACGAGGTACTTTCGCGCGCCGATAGACGGTGACACGGGTCCATGCCGGCGACATCGAAACCGCCGCCGAACTCGTGGCTGCCATCCAAGGCGACGTCACCAGCCTCATGTCCACCGGCCACATCACCACCTCAAAGCCGGCCTCGACACAACCCTGACCCTGCTGCGAACCAGCACCAGCACACAGACGGCGGCGCCACTCAAATCGGCTTGATGAGACCGCGACGGGTGCGTGGCCGCGCGAATGGCCTTGCGTGCAGGCGCGGACATTCCTCGACCGGCCCAACCAGCCGTATCTACCGCCTTCGACCGGATACGGCCGGTCTCCGTATCGGACAGCCCGGATGCCGAATGCGTTCGGGAAGAACGCGATCAGACCGCGCACATCATCGCGCACTCACCGAAGCCGCTCCTCTGCCGTGGACCGGGGGTCGGAAGATCGAATCCCCACACCCCAAACGACAAAAGGCCAGGCCACGCCGACGTGTGGAGGAGTTCCCGGCCCCATGTCATGCCCAAGTGCCCCACGCCGCCGGCGGCCTCGAACCTGCGATATTCAGTGGAGGCGACTGCCTTGCCGCACAACGAGGTTGGCGGACCGATAGCTGCCTCCGGCATCGGGCGAGTCCGATGCCGGAGAGAGCGAAATGAAGATCAGGTGAGTCCGGCGACTTCTTGGGCGATGGCCGCGAGCCGGGTCTGGGCGGCGGACACGACGCCGTGGCGGTTCTTGTGGGCTTCCTCGTAGGCGACGATCGCGCGGATGTCGGCGGGGGCGGTGAGTTCTTTGACCTCGGCGACGGCTTGGGAGACGTTCAACTCGTCATAGTCGTCGATGGGCAGCTCGTCGGGTTCCAGCACGCCGGTGCTGCTGCGGATCGACCGCAGGGCGTCGGCGGCGGTGTCGGCGCCTTCGCGGCGGGTGACCTGCTCCGCGGTCTCCAGCGCGGCATCGCGGGAAGCCGACAGCGTCTTGACCGCGACATCCCCGGCGCGTGCTCCTTGGGCCAGCAGCTCACCGAGTGCGGGTGTGCTGGCACGCACGGTGTCCAGCGCCCGGTCCAGGCCGCGGGTCGACCAGGTGACCGGGAGGTTGAACAGCTTCACCGCGGTCCCGGTGGCGGCTTGCATGGGGGTGCGGCGCAGCGCGGCCGGCCCGCCGAGGGCGTCCTCGGCCAGGACGGTGGTCAGCCAGTCCACGGTGGCCGAATGCGCGGTGATCAGCCGCTGCGCCAACGCCACCACCTCAGGCAGCCCAGCGGCGGTGGCGAGGGCTTTGATGTAGCGGGCGCGGTCGAGCAGCTGGTGTTCGAGGGCGAGGTCTCCGAGCAGGGCCTCGTCGAAGGGCTGGGCCTGCTCGACCATCGCCTTGACCGCGGCGGCGGCTTGGCCGAGGAACGGTGCGACCAGCTCCGGGACGCCACCGAGGTCGCGGATGGTGGTCTCGATGGCTTCGGCGCGGGCGCGGGCGTTGTCGGCGTTCTCCGACAGCTCGCGGCGCACCGCTTCGGTGCGGGCTTGGGCGATGCGGGTCTCGGCGACCTGGATCTCGGTGTTGGTCAGCGACAGCACAGCGCGGAGCTGCGCGAGCAAGGTTGTGGTGTCGGGTGTGCTCATTGCGGATCTCGTCCCTCCGGTGTTCGACAGCATCGGGTCGGCGCAAGGGTGCACCACTGTCTGCCTTACCCAGCCCTACCGGCCAGTAACACTTCTTCGCTTGCTGCGGGTGCTCGACCGAAGGATCATCGGGGATGCTCGGGCCGGTACTGAGCTGGAACCACTGGCAGCGTGGAGCGCGGAGAAGCGGTGAAGGCCCGCCCCGGAAGGGTCCGCTGTGGGTCGGGCGGGCCTCCCATCACCGTGAACTGTGTGGATCACGGGGGTGCTGGGCGGTCACGCCCGGGCTTTGCTTGCCGCATCGCTGTTCGGGCAATTCCGTCCTCACGCGGC
The DNA here is from genome assembly GCF_040630775.1 of Nocardia sp. NPDC005745. Classification (NCBI taxonomy): domain Bacteria; kingdom Bacillati; phylum Actinomycetota; class Actinomycetes; order Mycobacteriales; family Nocardiaceae; genus Nocardia; species Nocardia sp. NPDC005745. Next base: position 6,570 of record NZ_JBEXYF010000005.1, on the reverse strand, counting down.
CGCGGGCGTGGAAGCAGCGCCCGCGACGGCGGCGATACTAGGTCGCCTTCCCTGTTGTGCATGGAACCTGGAGTCACGGGTGTCGTTCGTGCTGCCGACTTCAACCGCGCCGGGCGGGCGCGATGACACCGCCCAGGCACGCAGGCGGGATTGCGTCAAGTTGCCCATCCCGAGACCCGACGAGCGATGGTCGCTCGTCGCTGGCCGGGCCAGTTTTCGACCGGACACCGGAACCGGAGCCCGGCGCTGCTGGGTTCACATGGCTGGCGCTGCGAGCATGGGCACTTCTGTCCAGGCGGATGAAACAACTCGATCATCCGGCCGAAACCGTGATCGCCGGCCGCGTCGCGCCGCGACGTCACCGCGCGCCTCTTGTCCACATCTCGGGTGCCGCCCCGGCCGAGGCGAAGCGAACATCGACGAGGGTCTTTGCAGCGAGCAACGCGGACACCCGCTGCGCTGCGGCCTTGGATCCGAATACGAGCGCACCGTCGCCGGTCGCGAACCGCACCAGCGTGACCAGTTCGACAGGAGCGGCGTGGTCATCCCGTGGTGCGGTGCACAGCTCTTGGGCCGCCATGTCGGTCGCCGACTGGAAATCGCCATCCACACCCGTCACCGGGCCAGCCCACCCCGACCTGCTCCGTGACCGGACCCGGCGCGCCGGGCGAGCGGGTGTCGAGGCACCGCAACATCAGCCGACGAGTGATGGCCTGAACGGCTGCTACGCCCTTTTCGGCACCGACGCGGTGACCATCGAACCCACCACTGATGACCGCATCGCCACCGGCTTGCGGCAGATGATCGTCCGGACCGTCACGGCAGTGCGCGACGGCGTCTACCTTCTGTACTGATTACCGACACGGACCGGGAGATACCCAGGTATCCGGTCGATGCTGGGCCTGCACGCGCAGGGCGATCCCTCGGAGCACACGCACTCGACGGTAATGCGACTGGGCCGCCGGCAATAACTTGTCGGCGGCCCAGCGGCTTCAGGTGTCAGATGTAGGTGTAGCTGACGCCGTTACTGGTTCCTCCTGTGGTGGTGACGGTGACCTGCACGGTGCCCGTTCCGGCGGGGGTGACCGCCGTGATCTGCGTGTCGGAGTCGACGGTGAACGAGGCCGCCGGTGTCGCACCGAAACTGACCGCGGTGGCTGCCGTCAAGCCCGTCCCGGTGAGGATGACGGTGTCCCCGCCCGCGCTGGATCCCGAAGTCGGGTTGATCGCGGTCAGGGTGGGAACCTGGATGTAGGTAAAAGCGACGCCGTTGCTGGTTCCACCCGGGTCGGTGACGGTGACCTGCACGGTGCCCGTTCCGGCAGGGGTGACCGCCGTGATCTGGGTGTCGGAGTCGACGGTGAACGAGGCCGCCGGTGTCGCACCGAAACTGACCGCGGTGGCTGCCGTCAGGCCATTGCCGGTGAGGACGACCGTGGTTGCGCCTGCTTCGGTCCCTTGAGAGGGGACGACCGAAGTCAGGGCCGGCACGTAGGTGTAAGAGACACCGTTGCTGATTCCGCCCGTGGTGGTGGCGGTGAGTTGCACCGTTCCGGTTCCGGCGGGGGAAACAGCCGTGATCTGCGTGTCGGAGTCGACCGTGAACGAGGCCGCCGGTGTGGCACCGAAACTGACCGCGGACGCAGTGGACAGTGCCGTCCCGGTGAGAACGACGGTTGTCCCACCTGCGGCCGACCCTGAAGTCGGCACCACTGTGGTCAGAGTCGGAACCGGAATATAGGTGTAGGCGACTCCGTTGCTGGTGCCACCCGCGGTGACGGCGGTGACTTGCACCGTCCCGGTACCGGCGGGGGAAACAGCCGTGATCTGCGTGTCGGAGTCGACCGTGAACGAGGCCGCCGGTGTCACACCGAAACTGACCGCCGTTGCTCCGGTCAGCCCGGTTCCGGTGAGCACGACCGTTGTTCCGCCCGCCTCTGGCCCCGAACTCGGCACCACGGTGGCCACGGTGGGAACAACGACGTAGGTGTAGGCGACTCCGTTACTGGTCCCGCCCGCGGTGACGGCGGTGACTTGCACCGTCCCGGTACCGGCGGGGGAAACAGCGGTGATCTGCGTCGCGGAGTCGACCGTGAACGAGGCCGCCGGTGTCACACCGAAACTGACCGCGGTCGCTGCGGTAAGTCCCGTTCCGGTGAGCACGACCGTCGTTCCGCCGGTGACAGGTCCCGAACTCGGCACCACCGAGGTCAGGCTCGGCACCGGGACATAGGTATAGGCGACTCCGTTACTGGTGCCACCCACCGTCGTGACGGTGACCTGCACCGTGGCTGTTCCGGCCGGGGCGACCGCGGTGATCTGCGTCGCGGAATCGACCGTGAACGAGGCCGCCGGTGTCGCACCGAAACTGACCGCCGTTGCTCCGGTCAGCCCGGTTCCGGTGAGCACGACCGTTGTTCCGCCCGCCTCTGGCCCCGAACTCGGCACCACGGTGGCCAGGGTGGGAACAGCGACGTAGGTATAGGCAACTCCGTTACTGGCGCCACCCGCGGTGACGGCGGTGACTTGCACCGTCCCGGTACCCGCGGGGGAAACAGCGGTGATCTGCGTGTCGGAGTCGACCGTGAACGACGTTGCCGGTGTCGCACCGAAGTTGACCGCGGTCGCTGCGGTCAGATCCGTTCCGGTCAGGACAACCGTCGTTCCGCCGGTGACAGGTCCCGAACTCGGTACCACGGTGGTCAGGGCCGGTACGGGAACGTAGGTGTAGGACACACCGTTACTGGTGCCACCCACCGACGTGACGGTGACCTGCACCGTGCCCGTTCCGGCCGGCGCGACCGCCGTGATCTGCGTCGCGGAATCGACCGTGAACGACGTTGCCGGTGTCGCACCGAAACTCACCGCCGTCGCACCCGTCAGGTCCGTTCCGGTCAAGACAACTGCCGTTCCACCTGCTTCCGTCCCCGAATTCGGCACCACCGTGGTCAGGGCGGGAGCCGGGACGTAAGTGTAGGCCACGCCATTGCTCGTTCCACCCACAGTGGTGGCGGTGACCAGCACGGTCCCCGTTCCGGCGGGACTGACTGCCGTGATCTGGGTTGCGGAGTCGACCGTGAACGACGTCGCCGGTGTCGCACCGAAACTTACCGCCGTCGCTCCCGTCAGATCTGTTCCAGTGAGAACGACGGTTGTCCCCCCACCCTCTGGTCCCGAATTCGGCACCACCGTGGTCAGGGCGGGAGCCGGAACATAGGTGTAAGCGACGCCGTTGCTGGTGCCGCCCGCAGTGGTGGCAGTAACCAGCACAGTCCCCGTTCCGGCAGGGGTGACCGCGGTGATCTGAGTGGCGGAGTCGACCGTGAACGACGCCGCCGGTGTCGCACCGAAACTGACGGCTGTAGCACCGGTCAGGTTTGTTCCGGTCAGGACGACCGTCGTTCCACCCGTCACTGGCCCCGAGCTGGGGACCACGGTGGTCAAAGTCGGAACCGCGACGTAGGTGTAAGACATCCCGTTACTGGTCCCACCGACGGTGGTGACGGTGACTTGCACCGTTCCCGTTCCGGCCGGAGCGACGGCCGTGATCTGTGTGTTCGAGTTGACCGTGAACGAGGTCGCCGGCGTGGCACCGAAACTGACGGCTGTAGCACCGGTCAGATTCGTTCCAGTCAGGACGACCGTTGTTCCACCGGTGACCGGACCCGCGCTCGGCACCACCGAGGACAGGGTCGGAACCGCCACGTAGGTGTACGTGACCCCGTTGCTGGTGCCGCCTGGGGTGCTGACGGTGACTTGCACCGTTCCTGTTCCGGCGGGAGTGACTGCCGTGATCTGAGTGGCGGAGTCGACGGTGAACGAGGCCGCCGGTGTCGCACCGAAACTCACCGCCGTCGCTGCGGTCAGATCTGTTCCGGTGAGCACGACCGTTGTTCCGCCCGCCTCTGGCCCCGAACTCGGCACCACGGTGGTCAGGGTCGGTACGGGGACGTAGGTGTAGGACACCCCGTTGCTGGTGCCACCCACCGTCGTGACGGTGACCTGCACCGTGCCCGTTCCGGCCGGTGCGACGGCCGTGATCTGCGTCGCGGAATCGACCGTGAACGAAGCCGCCGGTGCCGCACCGAAACTCACCGCCGTCGCTGCGGTCAGCCCCGTTCCGGTGAGCACGACCGTTGTTCCACCGGCGATTGGGCCCGCGCTCGGCACCACCGTGCTCAGGGTGGGAACAGCGACGTAGGTGTACGTGACCCCGTTACTGGTCCCACCGACGGTGGTGACGGTGACCGCAACAGAACCTGTGCCCGCGGGGGTGACCGCGGTGATCTGGGTTGCGGAGTCGACCGTGAACGAAGCCGCCGGTGTCGCACCGAAACTCACCGCGGTGGCTCCGGTGAATCCTGTTCCGGTGAGAACGACCGTCGTTCCACCCGTCACTGGTCCCGAACTGGGCACCACCGTGTTCAGGGTGGGAACCGCCACGTAGGTGTACGTGACCCCGTTACTGGTCCCACCGACGGTGGTGACGGTGACCGCAACAGAACCTGTGCCGGCCGGCGCGACGGCCGTGATCTGAGTCGACGAGTTGACGGTGAACGACGTCGCTGGTGTCGCACCGAAGGTGACGGCTGTAGCACCGGTCAGATTCGTTCCGGTCAGAACGACCGTTGTTCCACCAGCGACTGGACCCGCGCTCGGCACCACCGTGCTCAGGGTGGGAACAGCGACGTAGGTGTACGTGACCCCGTTACTGGTCCCACCGACGGTGGTGACGGTGACCGCAACAGAACCTGTGCCCGCGGGAGTGACCGCGGTGATCTGGGTTGCGGAGTCAACCGTGAACGAAGCCGCCGGCGTGGCACCGAAACTCACCGCTATAGCGCCCGTCAGATTCGTTCCGGTCAGAACGACCGTTGTTCCACCAGCGACCGGACCCGCGCTCGGCACCACCGAGGACAGAGTCGGAACCGCCACGTAGGTGTACGTGACCCCGTTACTGGTCCCACCGACGGTGGTGACGGTGACCGCAACAGAACCTGTGCCCGCGGGAGTGACCGCGGTGATCTGGGTTGCGGAGTCAACCGTGAACGAAGCCGCTGGCGTGGCACCGAAGGTGACGGCTGTAGCACCGGTCAGATTCGTTCCGGTCAGAACGACCGTTGTTCCACCAGCGACCGGACCCGCGCTCGGCACCACCGAGGACAGAGTCGGAACCGCGACGTAGGTGTACGTGACCCCGTTACTGGTCCCACCGACGGTGGTGACGGTGACCGCAACAGAACCTGTGCCCGCGGGAGTGACCGCGGTGATCTGGGTTGCGGAGTCAACCGTGAACGAAGCCGCCGGCGTGGCACCGAAACTCACCGCTGTAGCACCGGTCAGATTCGTTCCGGTCAGAACGACCGTTGTTCCACCAGCGACCGGACCCGCGCTCGGCACCACCGAGGACAGAGTCGGAACCGCGACGTAGGTGTAGGACACCCCGTTACTGGTTCCACCTGCGGTGGTGACAGTGACTTGGACTGTCCCTGTTCCGGCCGGAGCGACGGCAGTGATCTGGGTCGAGGAGTTGACCGTGAACGACGTCGCTGGCGTGGCACCGAAGGTGACGGCTGTAGCACCGGTCAGATTTGTTCCGGTCAGGACGACTGTTGTTCCACCGGTGACCGGACCCGCGCTCGGCACCACCGAGGACAGAGTCGGAACCGCGACGTAGGTGTAGGACACCCCATTGCTGGTTCCACCTGCGGTGGTGACGGTGACTTGGACTGTTCCTGTTCCGGCCGGAGCGACGGCGGTGATCTGGGTCGAGGAGTTGACCGTGAACGACGTCGCTGGTGTCGCACCGAAACTCACCGCGGTGGCTCCGGTGAATCCTGTTCCGGTGAGAACGACCGTCGTTCCACCCGGCACTGGTCCCGCACTGGGCACCAGCGTGCTCAGGGTGGGAACAGGAACATAGGTGTAGGACACCCCGTTGCTGGTTCCACCTGGGGTGGTGACAGTGACTTGCACCGTTCCTGTTCCGGCCGGCGCGACGGCAGTGATCTGGGTCGACGAGTTGACCGTGAACGACGTCGCTGGCGTGGCACCGAAACTCACCGCGGTGGCTCCGGCCAGGTTTGTTCCGGTCAGGACGACCGTCGTTCCACCCGTGACCGGTCCCGCACCGGGTACGACTGTGCTCAGGGTGGGAACAGGAACATAGGTGTAGGACACCCCGTTGCTGGTACCGCCTGCGGTGGTGACGGTGACTTGCACCGTTCCCGTTCCGGCCGGAGCGACGGCCGTGATCTGAGTCGACGAGTTGACCGTGAACGAGGTCGCCGGTGTGGCACCGAAACTCACCGCGGTGGCTCCGGCCAGGTTTGTTCCGGTCAGAACGACCGTCGTCCCACCCGTGACCGGTCCCGCACCGGGCACCACCGTGCTCAGGGTGGGAACAGGAACATAGGTGTAGGACACCCCGTTGCTGGTTCCACCTGGGGTGGTGACAGTGACTTGCACCGTTCCCGTTCCGGCCGGAGCGACGGCAGTGATCTGGGTCGACGAGTTGACGGTGAACGACGTCGCTGGCGTGGCACCGAAGGTGACGGCTGTAGCACCGGT